>NZ_CBFFRJ010000152.1:0-11379 GCF_965644225.1 Phytobacter sp. V91
AGATTCGCGCGACTGACTTAAAGGTCAAACCTTTCGGAGTCCCCCGGCAAAGCCGGGGGTTTACCGGACTTAATTATGTCGTATTAAGTTATTTCTATATTTGAATTGTCCGGAGTTTTACTCCGGACGCCGTACCCGACGGGGCGAGGGGACTGTCCGTGCGGCAGGAAAGTCGCCAGCTTTCAGACATAAGTAAACCGTCTCGTGTTGTCACCCTTTAATGCCGTACAGTGGAAGCAGTGAGTTGGGCAGTTAAAATATTGAGGTAATACTCACGATTTAACCTTTTTTCTCTGTCAATAAATGTAAAGCTGGTTTATCTCTGATGGTACGTTGCACGTAGTGGCAACGTGACCCGATTTTAAAAAATATAAAACTCTACACACAGTGGAACGACATCTGCAGGACGTCTTTGTCATATTAAGTTAATTAATACGACAACCAATCGTCATGTCCTGTCATTGATAATGTCGCGTTTTTTTGATCAGGCTGGGGATAAATAAATGAGTAAACTGGTTGTTGTACTGCTACCCGGCGGTGCGCCTGAGTATTTGACCGTTGAAGATAATCAAACCACGGTGACATGGTTCGGTTACCCGCAGTCAGCAGGCGATGCAGGCCGGGTACTGCCGATCGAAACTTACTTCTGTGAAGGAGAGGAGTTTCATTTCGCCAGGGTTGAAAAGCTGCCTGATGGCGATATTACAGCACCTCTGTTTTATTTAACTGCACAAAAAACAACGTCGCTAATTGGGCTAATGTCCAATATCAGGCAGAGGATTTATTCTTTTTGTCAGTCAGTGGATATAAATAGCAGAAAAAGAATAAGGGCCAAATAAGCCCTTAGGGTGATTAATAATTTGCAGGCTATCTTTTCAGAATATTTTCGTTATCACGTGGGGCCCAATCTTTTTCTGAAAAATCATATAAAGAATAAGGCTGATCGCGCAGTCCGTATGCCCGAAGAACGCCACGGACATCCGCAGGTAAATTTTCCTCGCGAAACAGTTCAGCAATGACAAACATGGCATCACTAAACGAAAGCTGTTTAACCTCAAAGGGTTTCCAGCCGGTACGCTTGAAGATGAGATGATACAGCGCTTCTTCACCGGAAAGTGACAGATAAGGGCTGGCATACTTCTCGCGGTGGCGAGAGAGCAGGACTTCCAGAATAAAAATGTGTGCAATGCGCTGTTTGGCAGCGTTACCCCTTACGCTGTCTTCGTTGGTCATATCCTGGTGTGTTATATCGTTGTTTTCACACACTCTTACTTCTATGGCATGCCACAGATCGTCAAACTTTTGCATAGCATCAACCCTGTAAAAAAATCGTTTTTGACCCTTCAACAATACCAGAGATAGCGACGCTGCGCCAAAGATGACGTGACATCCAAAGGCTACCTGTTTTGGTATTTTTGTGCTGACTGAGGCGGTGAAAAAGCATAAGGGTTGATTGCGTTAATCCTTAAGTTAAATTTAAAAAAGGGCGGAGATGACTCAGGATGAAATAACCGCAGAAACAGAGTTCTCTGTTGTCGGCGATCAACATTCAGGTGGATGATGAGAAATAGAGTGCAGACAGAGACCCTCTCCCGGACGACATAAATGAAACGAACCTCAGTTATTAACATCTGTATTATGGCAGCCTGCCTGTGCCTCAGCAGTGGCGGTTTTGCGGTAACGCCCATTAACGATGCGCAAATCAAACAACGAATCATTGAAGAGTCGATTGCCGCTTATCCCGGCACCTGTGCCTGTCCTTTTAATCAGGCCAGAAATGGCAGCAGCTGTGGTAAACGCAGTGCCTGGAGTAAAGCGGGCGGCTATAGCCCCATCTGTTATGCCAGTGAAGTTACGCCGGAGATGATCAAAGCCTGGAGAGCGCAGCGCCGGTAACAAAACGACAAAACGCACGTTTTGGCAATAAAACTTGATGTAAGTCAAAAAAACAAGCATATTGCGCTCGGTTTGTTATCACCGGGTTAATGTGTGTTATGTCGTTATATCAAAAAATGCTGGTTTTCTACGCCATTATGGCACTGATTTGTGCGGTCATTACCTGGTTCCTGACCAGCGACAGTAAGCGTATTCGGTTGTTAAGCGCGTTTCTGGTGGGATCGACCTGGCCGATGAGTTTTCCGGTCGCATTACTGGTTTCAATATTCTGATTTTTTGTATTTTTCCGGTCAATGCGTGACGGCTGAGACAATATAGGCACGCAAGAATGTGCAACATAGGTCTGCGTATGTTTTCCACGGAAAGGAGGCAGATGATGGACCTGTATCTCAAGATGCTCGTTTTTTACGCAGTAATGTCGGTTGTGGCCGGGGTGGTCACGTGGTTTCTGTCGCAAGAGACCCGAAGTATGAAAGCACTTAGCGCGTTTCTGGTCGGTGTTACCTGGCCAATCAGCTTTCCGGTGGCCCTCGCATTTTCCCTGCTGTAGCAGCTCGCAAAGATTAATGACCCGACCCACTCAGGTGGCCGGGTCATTTTTTTATCGCATTTTTTATGGCAGCAGAGTCTTCAGTTTCTTACGGGCGGCGGGAGAGACATCCATTGGATGGCTGTAACCCATATTCTCAATTGCCCTGGTGTACAGCGCCACCAGCCAGTCATACACATAGCGGGTTGCCGCATGCACCGGCTGTTCGCCAAGGCGGGTCAGACGCTCGCCCGTCACAATCGGGGCAGTCACAAATACCGCGGATCCTTTTTGTACCCGGCTGGCAGGGCGATCGCTCTCCTGCGTTGCGCCGTAGCCAAGCCAGGCCACAAAGTTACCGGTCTGGGCGTACAGCTGGGCGGCGCAGGCGGTATCCCGCTGCATGATTTTTTGCAACTGCTCCGGCAATCCCAGACGATAGCTGGCAATGATGATGATTTCCGCCATCTGGCGCAGGCTGGCGGGCGATAAACCGAAGCGCGCGGCATTGTCATCATTGCGGCTCCACTGGCGGACATGATTCACCCACATGGCATGCGCCTGCTGGCCGACATCCCGCGCGGACTGCGTCTGCTCAACGTTTTGTGTTTCGGCAAACAGATCGATGGCTTCATTGAACAGGCCGCTTACCTGTTCTTCGCGCGGCAGCTGAACCTTCCATAAATTATCGAACTGCTGCATGTCCGGCATTAACCCTTCCAGCAGTTCGCCGTGACGTGACGCCTGAGCCTGAAGTTCCCGCACCATCGCTTCAGCCCGGCTTTTCTGGGTTGCGTTCTCTTTGGTCGGCGTGGTTACCCAAACCTGCATCAAATCATGCAGCGCAGTCTGATGGCGCTCACGCAGAGCCTTTAAGCGATTCTGACGCAGTGCAGGGGCGGTGGCCTGCGCCAGCCATTCCAGCACCCGTTGCAAACTGCTCGCATCCAGCGCCTGCAGCGTTCCCCAGTGCTGCCCCGGCTTACCCACCAGTTGCTGGATGACTTCGTCCAGGTTCTGTCCGCTGGTAAAACGCGCATCATGTGGCGTGATGGTCCACACCAGGCCTGGCAGCGCCGCTTCCTGGCCCGACTGGGTCTCTTTTACCCAGTGCAGTAACGCCCTGGCGGTGGTTGCCGTAGCGGAGCGTCGGGCGGTGGCATTACAGATAAGCAGGACATCCGGCGAAAGCTGCTGGCGATAGCTCTCCAGCAGCCAGCGACATTTACTGTTCCACAGGGGGTTGCCTTCCTGGCCTGCAGGCGTCGGGATATCGAGAATATCGACGTTTTCCAGCACGCTATCTTCCACCGGCAACACCAGCTCTTTGGTGATCAACGCCAGCGTCGAAAGGGGAATACTCACCGCATTTTGCAGCTGTGCCTGCGACCACGGATGAACCACCGCTTCGCCCGCAACGTCTTCAAATGCAGAGGCGGCAGGCGTGAGGAAACCTTCGGTCGGCAGGGCAAAATTGTCGACCAGCAAACTCAGGGGCGCGGCAAGTTCAGCGGCATTGCCCGTCTGGTGCAGCGTGTGCGCCAGTGACAGCCAGAGCTGGGTCAGCTCCTGGTGCTCACCCCACAGCAGTGACCAGGCGCTGGCGCGGGCGCTGAGATCCAGAGAGGGCAAAAGCGTCGCCAGTTGGTACCACAGCGCATCATCCAGATGCTGACGGGATGAGGGAACAGTGTCCCGCCAGAAACGGGCAATGGCCCCGACATCTTCAGCAACAATGCCGGGAACCGGATTAGGCTGGCGCAGGGAGCGCCATTTCGCCAGTCGGCTTTCCAGCACCGATTTTTCGACCACCCGTAAATCCGGCAGCCCCTGCGCATGGGCGATAAAAATCTGTACCAGCTCGGCTTCGCTGATAAGCCGCAGGCGCAGGGGGAAATTCTCGTCCACCACTTCATTGTTGCGGCTAAAGCGCAGCGCCATATTGGTCAGCATATGACCGGGGTTGAGATGGGTGAAATAATCGAGCGTTTTCTCACCCAGTTGCACATTCAGTCGGCCGCTGCCGCTGTGGCACAACGCGCCAAGCAGATGGGCTTTTGCCGCCTGGGCGTGACCATACAGTCCCACGGTGCAGGGGGCCTGAGCGGCTGCCGCTAAGGCGTTTTCCTGGGCGGCCAGGATGGTGAGCCGCGCCAGTAAAGCATCCGCATCGTCTTCCAGCAGGGGGGCAAGTTGACGGTTATCGTTGATCCATGCACGCAGCGCCTGGGTTGTGTTCATACTTGCACTCATTTCAGATACACACTCCCGCTGTCAATCCAGTAATGGCTGCCGCTATGGCGGCGGTCGGCCAGCGTGTTCAGTTTGAAGGTTAGCGCGTCGGCCGGAACCGGCGTGCCATCCTGGAGCCAGGCTTCGCTGAGAATAAACGAGTCCGGGCCATGGTGTTTGTTGCCGCCGCTAAACTGCAGACGCACGTTGAGTACGCCATCACCGGCGATAGTTTTTGCCAGCTCCGACGAGTTAATGCTTAACGTATAAAGCGGGGTCGCAGGCCAGCGGGCATTCGCCAGTTGACGGAAGCCAAGGGTGATATTGCCCCGCAGCGGGAAGTGCAGTCGGGCATCCAGTTTGGCGTTGGGTTTATCAAGATCGATATCCTGATACCAGATATTCTCATCGCGCAGGGTATTGACGACATTGTCCAGCACGCCGAGGTAGCGCACGGTGGAGTAAGCGCCAATGTCGGCTGCTTTAAAATTAAAACGCGGCAGGCGCAGGTCGAGCGCCAGGCTGCACAGCATCGCCCCGACGGCGGCGGTGGATTTCGGGTTGCCGATTTTGCCCTGCTGGCTGAACGGATACCACTCATGCACCCGGTATTTGTCCAGCCAGATCATCCGATTGACCGGCACCGGTTGCAGGTGGCGGATCAACGCCTGAACACCGGGCAGGCAGCCCGGGCGGCCGGTTATCAGCAACACGTCGCAGCAATAGTGGCTGATGGCTTCACACACCGCATGAAGCGGGGCGGTGAGGGTAAACTGTCCGGCCAGCATTGCATCCTGTAATTCGCGGAAGTTGACCTGTACCGGCACGCTCAGAACGTCAAACTCGGGTGAGCCGGAGGGCAATGCATGATCAATCGCCTGCTTGAGATAATTCATCACGTTGCGGGTCGGCAGTTGTTTGAGCAACTCGCCGAAGGTGGCGTGCAGTCCGGCCAGCGGATCGTTGATGTCGCTCTCTTCCCAGGCTGCCAGAATGGCATGCCCGACGGGCATAAACAGTTGCAGCGTCGTTTGCTGACGCAGCACGGCCTGGGTATCAATGCGTCCGGAGTCGCCAAACAGCGTCGCCAGCAGTGAGGCGGCATCGGTAATGCCCGCTTTCTGTAGCTGGGTTTGCATTGCGGGCAGCACGCAGCGCTGAATGATATCCAGCAGAATGTCATCCCCGGCGATTTTGAAGCCTTCACGGAACAGCAGTTGCGGGGTGATTTTAACGTTGCTGCCGGTGCCGTCATCCAGTTGATAATGGGTGATGGCCATATCGGTGGTACCGCCGCCAATATCAACGGAGGCGACGCGCAGCGAGCGTCCGGGACGTGATCCGGCGGGTTCGGCTCTGTCCGGACGCGCCTGGGCGGCAAAGAAGGTTTCGGTCTGACCGGCAAAGCGCGAGATGGCCTCATTATAGAGCCACACCAGTTGACCGCAGCTGGCTTCATCCCACTCCATCTGGATCTGCGGGACCGGCACTACGCTTTTATCCTGCTGTTTGCGGTTGCCGAAATCGTCATCCTGCGGATGCCAGCCCATCGCTTTCCATACCAGCGCTATGGCTTCGAACATCCGCCGACGGAAAATTTCACGCTCCTGTTTCGGCATCGCCGAGGGCAGGGTGAGGATAATGGTGCGAAGCTGGCGCGGCGAGGCGGGAAAACCAAGGCGAAGGCGGGTGGCCACACTGTTCATCTGCCCCTGCGCCTGGGCCAGCAGCTCGCACAGCATGTGGGTCATCAGGGTGCTGCGGCTGTATTGCGGCGAAAAGACCGGCAAACGCTCATCCAACGGCAGGGTGTAAAGCGGCTGGCCCTCGTCGTTCATCAGATTCATCAGCGGGAACGCGGTCGCCAGCGGTTCGCGCTGGGTTTTGCTGTTCATCTGGCTAAAACGCCAGTCCTGCAGGACCGGAGTCTCATCCCACAGATAACGGCGCGGGCTGGAGATCCCGCTGTTGCCTTCGGTGCCCAGACGTTGCATCGCCAGCTTACGGGCTTCATCACCGACCCGGACAATCGATGGCCAGATAAACGCATCCTCGCGCCCGCTCTCGACCGAGAAATGCTGTTTGCCGAAACGGGCTTCCGAGAACTCAAGACGGCTGGTAAACAAGGGCTCATTGAGGAACTGCGGTTCGCTTAATGAGCGCACCTGCAGCTCGGCAGTCTGGCGCAGTCCATCGTTGGCATCGCCATGATCTTCAATGATCACGCCGCAGGTGTGGGTGTTGCCGACATCGAGAATCAGATCCACCGGAATGGCCGGGGTACTCAGGGTATGGGTAACGATCTTCACTTCAGGCACCTGAATCTGGGTACCTAACAGGGTGAGCAGGTTGAGCCAGTGCGACTGATACTCGAAGCTGCGCATTGCCTGTGTAATATCCCGCTCGCTGCGCGCTTCATCGTGGCTGACATGCTGCAGGAAGGCTTCGCGCAGCCAGCCATCGACCCAGGTTTGATCGAGAAAATCGGCCACTTCATCATCACGCCAGGCCAGCGCAAAGCGGGTGCCGTTGAGGATGTCGTTTTCCTGCGGGGCAAGTACTGACGGAGAATGGCCATTGATCTGGCTGTCGAGCGCCAGGGTGACGCGGTGGGTATTGCCCGCCCCGTCCGGCTCACTGAGTTTGCGGATCTGCACCCGCGCCCAGTTGTCCGGGCCTTCGACAAAGGTGCGTGGCGGGTTAAAACGCAGGAAAGGAAGCGGCAGCCACACGCCATCAAGAATGGTCAGGGACGTATGCAGCGACTGGGTACTTTCTGGCTTAACCACTTCCGGCTGACTGCCGTTGCGCCCCGGCAGGGTATAGCGTTCATTGACGAGATCGAAATCCAGACGCAGCAACGGGCCATTCGCGGTCTTACGCACAAAGCGGCCACTTTGCGCAGACTCCTGTGGGGTCAGGCCAAAATCCAGAAACTGTACGCCGCTGTTGGCAATCAGCGTGACGCTCTGTTTGTAATCGCAAAGATTAACCAGCATGGGATCAGGCACCTGTTTTTCTGAACGTCACGGAGACGGGATTGTTGGCATCAAACTGTGCGCTACATTCGGCGATATCATTGTTGCCTGCTTTACAGGCGATGACCGGCATCGGGTAGCGCGAACCGTCGCTGCACCGCGCGGTACTCCGGCTCTTGATCATCAACACGCCAGTGTCATGTAAGCCGGAGAACAGGTCGGCGCGGCAGGAGATGTTATTGCCCTGAATGATGCGCGCCGTGCCTTTATTGTTCTGGATCTGAAAACGGATGGTCGGCGCTTTTCCGGTCACTTCGTCTTTAACATCGACCATTACCCGCCAGGTGCCATTAAGGAAACGCGTCGAGCCGGTTTTGACCTGCAAAGCGTCCATCACCAGCGCATCTTTGGGGATTGCGCCAATCACCACGGGCCTGACTTCAGGAACCACTTTTTCCACGACCGGGGCGACCACTTCTGCCTGATGTAACGGCAGCGTTGCCGTCAGCAGCGGTACGCTGGGTTTTGGCTGAACTTCAGCGACTGGCGCCGCAGGCGCGACAGGTTCTGTTTTGGCGACAACCTGCGTGACGCTGTTCTGATGATTCAGGTACAGCGGAACGGCAATGGCTGCCGCCATTGCGGCGGCAACAGGTAAGGCCCACAGCCCGGTGCGGCGGCGTTTAACCGGCTCGGGTTGAACCTGGGATTCAGGCGACGGCGGGGTAACCACTGCGACAACCGGCTCAACGATCTCTTCCGCTGGAGCCGCTTTTACCGCAGGCAGCGCGGTCAACAGCGGTTCATCGGCATGACTGAGTACGACCGAGGCGGCTGGTTCTTCAGTGGTTTCAGGTTCCGGCTCTGGCTCGATGGTGACAATGGGTTCCGGGAGATCTTCTTTGCGCAGGCATTCGAGCACATCCTCACGGGCGCTTTCATTGAGGTTTACAAAACCCCAGAAGGTAATTACCGGTTTGCCGTCGACGAGGAATACATGGTTTTCCCCAGGAAATTGCAGCGCCTTTTCCAGCAAGGATCCAAATAACTGCTGTGCGGTTTTTGGTGATTGCAGACACTTGCGGCTTAATGCGCTGGCGCTGTCCAGCGTGCTGTCGAGATAGCGCAGGGCCCGAAAACGTGCCTCTTCCTCCGCCGCTTTCCAGCTAACGGCGCTACCTTCAACGGAGGAATACCAGTCAACACGATCGCCTTCGTCATTGACCTGAGGAATGGCCAGGCAATCAACGAGTGCCTGCTGCTTGCGCAGACGCAAGGCTTCACGAATTTGCAGTGCCGAATCAAATACGGCCTGGCCACCGCCGCCGACGGCTTGAAAATCATCAAGATCGCCGCTGCGCAAGAGAGTTTTTGCCACGTTTTCATCCCATAGACTTTTTCACGCGTCTACTGTACGCAATGTCACAACAAGCAAACGGCAGAAGAGAGTGCAAAACCGTTGAATTCTCGACGCATTGGCCGCGTCATCAATGCTTGACGAACCGAAATTTGCTTAAGTTGAATTTTAACGTTAATTCTGGTGAAGAATGCAGCAAAAACAACTGGTTTAGCATAACCTGATAGTGAATCGTTATTTGCCAGTTCACTTCTGCTGTGCTGAGATCAACAGTTCATATAAAAATAAGGTTTAAGACTATGTTTCAGACTATGATCGCAAGGAAAACACTACTCGCCCTGGCGTTGAGTGCATTATTACCGACAGGCGCGGCCTGGGCGGCCAACAATGACACCATCGTATACTGCTCCGAGGCTTCGCCCGAGTCATTCAACCCACAAATCGCCAGCTCTGGCCCCTCTTTTGTTGCCAGCTCGCAGGTGCTTTACAATCGCCTGGTGAACTTTGACCCGGTTAAAAACACGCCGGTTCCTTCCCTTGCCACAGACTGGACCATCTCCCCGGACGGTAAAACCTATACCTTTACCCTGCGTCAGGGGGTGAAATTCAACAGTAATAAATTCTTTAAGCCGACCCGTGATTTTAATGCCGATGACGTGATTTTCTCCGTCATGCGGCAGAAAGATCAGAATCACCCTTATCATAATGTTTCGAAAGGAAATTATGAATACTTCAGCGATGTCGGGTTGGATAAACTAATTCAGGAAGTGAAAAAAGTCGACGACTATCACGTTCAGTTTGTTCTCAGCGAACCAAACGCCGCGTTCCTGGCTGACTGGGGGATGGATTTTGCCTCAATCCTTTCTGCAGAATATGCCGATGCGATGCTGAAAAAGGGCACGCCTGAAAATGTCGATAACTGGCCGATCGGCACCGGGCCGTATGTGTTGCAGCAGTATAAAGCGGATGCCCAGATCCGTTATCTGGCGAACCCCAATTACTGGGATGGGGCCGTACCGACAAAACACCTGATTTTCGCCATAACGCCGGACGTTCAGACCCGACTGGCCAAGCTGCAAACCAACGAGTGCCAGATTATTCCGGCACCTGCGCCGGTGCAGTTTGAGCAGATTAAAGGCAATAAAGATCTGACGTTGCACACCGTAGATGCGCTTAACGTTGGTTACCTGGCGTTTAATACGGAGAAAAAACCCTTCGATAACGCCTTAGTGCGCCAGGCGCTGAACTACGCGACGGACAAAAAAGCGATTATCGATGCGGTATTCCTTGGTTCTGCAACGGTCGCAAAATCACCGCTGCCGCCTAATATGCTGGGTTACAACAAAGATCTGAAGGACTACAGTTTTGATCCTGAAAAGGCCAAAGCCTTGCTGAAACAGGCCGGGCTGGAAAAAGGCTTCGAAACCACCCTGTGGTCGATGCCGGTTCAGCGCCCTTATAACCCTAACTCGCGCCGTATTGCGGAAATGATCCAGAGCGACTGGGCAAAAGTGGGCGTAAAAGCCAAAATCGTCTCCTACGAGTGGGGCGAATATCTGGCGGGAATGCGTCGTGGCGAACACGATACCGCGCTGTTCGGCTGGATGTCGGACAACGGCGACCCGGATAACTTTGCCGATACGTTGTTAAGCTGCGACAGTGTGAAAAGTGGCTCCAATGCCGCGCGCTGGTGCGATAACGGGTATGATGGCCTGGTCAAACAAGCCAAACTGACCAGTGATCCGGCAAAACGTGCCGCACTCTACGGCCAGGCGCAAGAGGTGTTTTATCAGCAGGCGCCGTGGATTGCGCTGGCGAACGGCAAAACCTTCTATGCCACGCGCAGTAACGTGAGCGGCTACAGCGTCAGTCTGATGGGCAGTGATTTTTCGAAAGCAAAACTGAATTAAGGGGTTGGGATGTCACATCTGGATGAGGTTATCGCCCGCGTCGATAGCACTATTGAACAAAGCGTTATTACGCATATGAACGAACTGCTGGTGGCACTGAGTGACGACGAGGCGCTGAGCCGGGAAGATCGTTACGCCCAGCAACAGCGTCTGCGTAAGGCGATATTTGATTTCGGCCGGCATTACAAAGAAGAGGCTGAAGCCCGCCGCGAGCAACTCACCAAAGGTGGCGAAATCCTCTGATTCAGCACGGGCGGCGGGAATATTTACCTGTCGCCCGAATTGCTTGTATGGCAATATCACCCAGTCTTTAAATCTTCTTGTCTTCAATATTTGTCGTGCTCTGACAGGTAATGATTTTTTCCATTGTACGTGACTTCAATGATATTACTTAATCCGTTATGGAAGGTGCGATTTAATCGGTGGGGTTCAGTGGAGTCCTTATCTGTATTAGCCTTACCTTAGCTGAGCTGTATG
>NZ_CBFFRJ010000153.1:0-11308 GCF_965644225.1 Phytobacter sp. V91
GGCATCAGGTCAAACACGGTAATAGTGTACCCGCCTGGTGGCGGGTAACTGAAGTGACTTTAAACATACAAGGGTTAAGGTGAGGGGTATATCGTCTTAGTTCGGCATTGCATCGCGTGGGATAATCGCCCCGCGATACTGAATCACCGTACTGGCGGTTAAGTGGCCGCGTTTTGCTGCCGCCACGGCGTCACCACCGGTCAGGCGCACCGCCAGATAACCCGCGCTAAAGGAATCGCCCGCCGCGGTGGTGTCCACCACGCTCTCTTTTGGCAGTTTCACCGCCGGTATCTCTTGCAGCGGTTCGCCGGCAATTGCCACCAGGCACGAATCCGCACCGCGTTTGATAACGATCTCTTTTACGCCAGCCTGCTGAGTACGGGCAATCACCTCTTCAACCGGTTGTTCACCCCAAAGCAGATCTTCATCATCCAGCGTCAGGAAAGCAATGTCGGTACAGGCGAGCATCTGCTGGTAGACGAGACGCGTTTCTTCTTTGCTGGCCCACAGGCGCGGACGGTAATTGTTATCAAAAATCACCTTACCGCCGTTCTCGCGGCACTCCTGCAACAGCGACAGCAGCTTGAGGCGGCTGGCCGGGCTTAAAATCGCCAGGCTGATACCGCTCAGATAGAGATAATCGAAGCCCGCCAGCGCCTTGCTGATGGCGGCAGATTGCTCGCTCTCCAGCCAGAATTTTGCCGCAGCTTCATTACGCCAGTAGTAGAAGGTCCGCTCGCCAGTTTCATCGGTTTCGATGTAATACAGCCCCGGAAGACGGTTTTCCATACGCTGAGTCAGGCTGGTGTCGACGTTTTCCGCCTGCCAGGACTCCAGCATCTGCTGGCTGAAATTGTCGGTGCCGAGTGCGGTCACATAGTGTACGGACAGCGCCGCCGGGTCGACCTGGCGTGCGATATAAACCGAGGTGTTAAGCGTGTCGCCACCGAAGCCACGATTAACGTCCGTGCCCTTTTGTGACAGTTCAATCATGCATTCGCCAATCACGGCAATTTTCTTGGACATAGTCAGGAACCTGAATCAGATGAATTAGCGTTAGTTTGCTTTGTGTGTGTTTCGTGGTCAACCATATTAAAACGTCGTTCCATTATTTATTTGAGCTAAAGCGTGTTCTGTGCAGATTCCCGCCGTGCTTTTTCATTTTGCGTTTGCCCTGGACTTAAAGTTATCAGTGGTGACGCCGATAACCCAATAACGCGTCCTTCCTGGCGCTTATCTTCAACAGGACATGCGAAATGAAGTTAAAGCAGGTTATCCAGCGGCTAAACTATCCTGAGGCAAGTATTGAAAGCCTCCAGGAGCGTCGTTTCTGGCTGCAGTGTGAGCGTGCTTATACTTATCAGCCCATTTACAAAACCGACGGTCGCCTGATGGCGATTGAAGTGTTGACCATTGTGACCCATCCGGGAAAACCTGATGAGCGCATTGCGCCGGATCGCTATTTTTCCGAGGTGCCGGTACGTCAGCGTGTGGAAGTGGTGCATGAGCAGATTGCCCTGTTAGCGGAACAGAAAGCCTTCTTTACCGAACATAACGTATTAGCCTCCGTTAACGTTGACGGCCCTACGCTTCTGGCAATGCGCCAGAATGTTGAGCTCAAGGCATTGATTGAGAGCCTCCCCTGGATCCGCTTCGAGCTGGTTGAACATATCCGCCTGCCGGAAGACACCACCTTTGCCACTATCAGCGATATGGGGCCGCTCTGGCTTGATGATTTTGGTACCGGGATGGCGAATTTCTCCGCGCTCAGTGAAATGCACTACGACTATATTAAAGTGGCGCGTGACCTGTTCATCATGCTGCGCAAAACCCCGGAAGGCCGCAATCTTTTTTCCCTGCTGCTGCAACTGATGAACCGCTATTGTCAGGGCGTGATTGTCGAAGGGGTCGAAACTCTCGAAGAGTGGCGCGACGTTCAGAATTCCCCGGCTTTTGCTGCACAAGGTTATTTCCTCTCCCGCCCGGTACCGCTCAATACGCTCGCCAGCGTGATGCTGGAGCTTTAACCTCGTACCCGACCTGCAACACTCTGCAAGCCGGGTCGGACTGCGTTAAATCACAATGACTGATGTTTGGTTT
This sequence comes from Phytobacter sp. V91, assembly GCF_965644225.1. Classification (NCBI taxonomy): domain Bacteria; kingdom Pseudomonadati; phylum Pseudomonadota; class Gammaproteobacteria; order Enterobacterales; family Enterobacteriaceae; genus Phytobacter; species Phytobacter sp. V91. The sequence goes on from NZ_CBFFRJ010000153.1 coordinate 2,101, forward strand.
CGTGAGTCAGGATAAGCGCGGTCAGCGTCAGCGCTGCCATTGCTGCCAGGTAAATCCCCACGTACATCAGACCGTAGTTCGCCTGTAACCAGGTTGCGATGTATGGCGCAACGGAGGCGCCCAGAATCGACGACACGTTATAGGAGAAGGACGCGCCGGTGTAGCGTACTTCAGTCGGGAATAGTTCTGGCAGTAATGCTCCCATCGGGCCGAAGGTCAGACCCATCAGGCTCAGGCCGATCAGCAGGTAGGCCATCACCAGCGTCGGATTACCGGAACCCAACAGCGGTGGGAAGACGAACAGGGCGAAGAGGATGATCAGTGAGGTAATCACGATCATGCTGTTACGGCGGCCATATTTATCCGCCAGCAGCCCGGCAACCGGTACCATCACCCCAAAGCCAATCACCGCCATCATCAGCATCCACAATACTTCGTTACGCGGCATGCCCAGCCCCTGCGGTGAGGTGCTGTAGGTCATGGAGTAGACGGTCATAATGTAGAACAGCGTATAGGTCGCCAGCATGATAAAGGTGCCAAGCACGGTCACGCGCACGTGTTTGCTCAGCAGCGTACCCATCGGGACTTTTACCTGTTTTTTCGCCGCGGCGATTTTGGCGAAGACCGGGGTTTCATGCAGCGAGACGCGGACGTACAGGCCAATCAGCACCAGTACCGCCGAGAAGATAAAGGGTACGCGCCAGCCCCAGCTCATAAACTGCTCATCGGTGAGCAGCCAGGAGAGCAGCAGGAAAGTACCGTTGGCAAAGAAGAAGCCAATCGGCGCGCCCAACTGCGGGAAGGAGCCGTACAGCGCGCGTTTACGCGGCGGCGCATTCTCGGTCGCCAGCAGTGCCGCGCCGCCCCATTCGCCGCCAAGGCCCAGACCCTGACCAAAACGTGCCAGCGCCAGCAGCAACGGCGCCATAACCCCAATGGTTTCATAACCCGGCAGCAGACCAATCAGCACCGTGGAGATCCCCATCGTCAGCAGCGACGCGACCAGGGTGACTTTACGCCCGACACGGTCGCCAAAGTGGCCAAATACCGCAGAACCAATCGGACGAGCGATAAAGGCGATCGCGAAGGTGGCCAGCGACTGAAGCGTGGCTGCGGTCGGGTCGCCCTGAGGGAAGAAGATATGCGGGAAAACGATAACTGCCGCAGTGGCATAAATATAGAAGTCGAAGAACTCGATGGCGGTGCCAATCAGTGAAGCGATAACGACTTTACTGCGTGAGTTTATCGGTGGATTTTCCTGCTCATTGTCTAATGTTGTGGCTGTGGCTTGCATAAAATTTTCTTATTTTTTGGGCGAACGGACGACCATATTAGTCATAGCAAAAGCGACATTTCAATCTGTAACAAAGTGGGGATATGACGGAAAAACAGGCAAAAAGTGGATAATTTTCAGACCCGGGATTTATCTTCTATGAAATGCTTCACAAAATTTGAATATCGGAATTTAAAACTGGTTTTTGGTTAAATAAAAGTTACGACTTGGTTGTTCATGCTGAAATGATGAGTCGGGCTGATATATTCAGCCCGATGTAGATGTTAGCTATGCGTTTTTCCCGGCATTCTCGGGTCATCTTTGTATTGCGCGGTGGCAATCCAGGCGGCGCAGAACAGCGTCAGGCGGGCAAAGAAGTAGAAGAACGCCATCAGGCCGAGTACCGACCCAAAGGCGGCGCCGGAAGGCGATTTCACCAGCGACGGCAGGGTCCAGGTCATGACGATTTTAATCACCTCAAAGCCAATTGCGGCAATCAGGGTGCCGCGTATCAGCGCCCGTTTACGTGGCCGGTGGCGCGGCAGTCGCCAGAATATCCAGAAGAACAGCAGATAGTTGGCAAAAATAGAGATCGCCAGCCCAATCAGCCGCCAGGCAGGCTTCAGCCACTCGATGTAGTCGAGGTAGAGCGCCGAGATAATCAGCTGCTGGGCTGCGCCGGAAATAGAGGTAATCGACAGGGTGACAATCAGCGCCACCAGCAGGCCAATCAGCGAAATGAAGTCACGAAAGTACTTCACCCAAATTTTCTCCTGGTCCTGCGGGGTTCGCTCCCAGACATCACGCGACTGGGCGCGGATTGCTTCGCGTAGGTTGCCCATCCAGTTAATTCCGGAGTAGAGCGCAATCGCCAGCCCGACGATCCCGACAGTTGTACGTTGTTGCACGGCGGTATTGATGGTGCTTTTCAGGGTGGCCGCCAGCGTCGGGTCACTGACGTTCATCAGGATCTTGTCGAAAATGTCCTGCAGCAGCGTAGGGTGCGAGGCGAGAATAAACCCCCCGGCGGCAAACGAGACCATCAGAATGGGGATCATCGACAGGAATGAAAAGTAGGTAATTGCCGCGCCAAACTGGTTCCCCATACGATCGTTAAAGCGCTCGGCAGCGCGGATCAGATGGGCGATGACCGGGTGGCGTTGCACTTTTTGCGCAGCATCGGTCACGGTGTTGAGCGTTTTACGGGCGGCGCCTGGGGTCGCCATTTTTTTGCCAGATGCGTCATCCTGCTCCTGAGTGGGACGCTTTTCGCTGTTTTCCGACGTCATCGGTGTCGTTTTCCTTTTTCCTGTACGGGCCTGATAAAATTATAGCCCCCGACTAATCAACATAATCTTTCATCACCCCTGACAGCCACTCCATAAACAGATGAACGCGACGTGAGAGGTTGCGGCGGTGCGAATAGAGCAGCGAGACCGGCATCGGTTCCGCGCGGTACTGCGGCAGGATCTCCTGGAGTTTTTTGCTGCGTAGCGCATCACGCACGCCAATACGCGGCACCTGAATAATCCCAAGCCCGGCCAGGCAGGCCGCATGATAAGTGTCGGTGCTGTTCACGGTCAGCACGCCGCCGGTTTTTATCCAGCGGGTCTGGTTGTCATGCCAGACTTCGAATCCCTGCGGACGGACGCCCAGATTGAGGGCGTAATGAACCACCGCGTGGGAAGAGAGATCCTCCAGCGTTTCCGGGTAGCCAAAGCGGGCAAGGTAGTCGGGACTGGCGCAATTGATGACCGACAGTTTACCCAACTGACGGGCAATCAGGCCGGAGTCCTTCAGCGAGCCTACGCGAACCACGCAGTCAAAACCCTCACGAATGATATCCACCAGCCGGTCGCTACTGCTGAGTTCGAGCTCAATGCCGGGGTATTGCTGGAGAAAAGCAGGCAGCCTGGGGATAACCAGGTTTTTTGCCACCGCCACCGGCATATCCACCCGCAATCGACCGCTGATACTTGAGGGATCGTGGAGAAACAGCCCATCGAGCTCGTCCAGATTGGTGAGCAGATCTTTTGCCCGCTCGTAATAGACCATGCCATCCTGGGTGAGTTGTACCCGCCGCGTTGTACGATAAAGCAGCTGTGTGCCAAGGTGCGTTTCCAGCGTCTGGATCTGGCGCGAAACACTGCCTTTTGGCAGCCCCAGCGAGTCTGCCGCCCGGGAAAAACTCTCCAGTTCCGCTACCCGAATGAAGAGCTGCATTGCATGAATTTTATCCATTACACGCCCTGATTGTTGTCTTCAGTGAAACAGTGAAGCGCATTTCGCTATCTTTATTGTTTTACCATCAGCTAATAAGCTTTTTCTACAGTGAACAGCACACAAAAACGAGGTTTCTTATGACACAAACTATCGCATTAGTGACCGGCGGCAGCCGTGGACTGGGAAAAAGCGCGGCATTGAAGCTGGCGGAGAGAGGAACCGGCATCATCCTCACCTGGAACAACAATCAGCAGGCGGCGAACGATGTTGTGGAGGAAATCAGGCGTAAAGGCGTGAAAGCCGTGGCATTGCAGCTCAACGTTGGCGATGTCCAGAGCTTTGAGGCTTTTGCCCGCCAGGTGCAGGAGCAGCTTAAAACCGTATGGGATCGGGAAAGCTTTGATTATTTATTGAACAATGCCGGAATTGGCATCAACGTGCCTTTCGCCCAGACCAGCGAAGCACAGTTTGATGAATTAATGAACATCCATCTCAAGGGGCCGTTCTTCCTGACCCAGCGCCTGTTGCCGCTGCTGGCAGACGGCGGGCGCATTCTGAATGTTTCCAGCGGGCTGGCGCGTTTTGCTCTGCCAGGCTACGCCACCTACGGTGCCATGAAAGGGGCGATGGAAGTACTGACGCGCTATCAGGCTAAAGAGCTGGGCGCGCGGAAAATCTCGGTGAATGTTATTGCCCCCGGCGCAATTGAGACCGATTTCCGTGGCGGTGAAGTGCGAGATAATCCGCAAATTAATCAGTATATTGCCTCCCAGACGGCGTTAGGTCGCGTCGGTAAGCCGGACGACATAGGCGCCGCGATGGCGGCGTTACTGAGTGACGAACTGGCCTGGATGAATGCCCAGCGGGTGGAAGTCTCCGGCGGTATGTTCCTCTGATTTTCAGGTTGCTGCCGCAACGCCCGATAAGTGCTGGCTTATCGGGTTTTGTCGTATTCGTGATGTAGCAAGCCAAACAGCCAGTCATTCTGCCAGCGCCCGTCCAGCCAGAAGGCTTCACGCAGCTCCCCTTCCAGCACAAAGCCCTGCTTCTCCAGCAGCCGTTTCGATGCCGTATTCCCGGCAGTCACCGTGGCGATCAGCCGACGGATCCCACCCTCGGTAAATGCGTACCGGCACACCGCCTCCAGCGACTCCAGCCCGTACCCTTTTCCCTGGGCCTGGGGGGCGAACAGAAACCCCACTTCAGCGCAGTCGCTATCCCGATGGATATAGCCAGTCACCCCCAGCGGCTGCCGGGTTTCGCTATCGCGCACCACCAGACACAGCCAGTGCTGGCAGCCAGGCGACCAGGCGGGAAGGCGCGCATCAAAGGCTTCACGGATTGCCGCCAGGGGACGATCGTCGGCAACAAAGCGCATCACCTGATTGTCCTGTTGTAACGCGAGGAAGAAAGGCCAGTCAGCCTCGCTAATGGGACTGCATTCAAGGCGAAGAGTTTTCAGGTTTGGCATCGTCTGCGCTCCAGAGATTTTTGTTATGTTAAAACCGCCATCACTGATAATAATCATTAACTGGTCTATGTTTTAACTATCCATAAATAAAGAAAATTTAACGATTCTTTTGGCCAGTTAATTATTTCTTAAGTTGTATTTAAAGGAAAAGAATGTCCCGTTCCGCGCCGCTCAGTCTGAGCGAACAATTTGAAGAATGTATCGGTGTTATTCGTCTGGCCTCTATCGAAATTCTGCTGCTACTGAGTGCGCATTTCGAAGAAGGTAAGGATCCACGCTGGTTTCTGGAGCAACTCGATATTGCCCGCCTCAGTCTTGGAGGCTGGGGGGCGGTCGCAAAAAGGTTGAAACTGAACGATGCGGAATTAACCCAGTTTATGGTGCAATTGCGGCATTTGCAGCAGGTTGTTCCGCATTATGAGAAGGGCCAGGACGTTAGCGAAAATCAACTGATTGCCGCCCTGCGCTTTGTCCGTGCGCTTGAGCATCTGCGTATGAAGCAGCCGTTATTGAGCTATAACACCACGCTGCATATCAAGAGTGCGGGGCAGGAGAATGGTTTAACCCAGCTGCGGGCGCTGGAAATGATGCTCAAATCATTGATTAATCATGCCTGGCCGGAAAATTTGCCTTTGCGTAACCATTTGAAAACGCGATTCGGTGCTGATAAGGTGCGCCGCTGGCTGAAAGTCGGCGACGATAACGATGTTTTAAGCGGTATGAAATTCAGCGAGCTGGCCTCGATTCTGGTGGACAGAAAAGAGTTTAGCCAGCACTACGCGCGCGTATTTAACGACACCGCCGTGCTCAATCTTTTCCTTGAGCCGCGTAAGACGCTACAAACGTTTCTCGACGATATTCGCCAGATCCGCACCACCGTGGTGGCCGGGCAGCCGTTGACCAGCAACCAGCTAACCTTGCTGGATAGCTATTACCCGCAAATCACCGGCCCGGTACAGCGAGCCTGGGAAGAAGGGCGAATAAAAATAAACCCCGCAGGCCTGATGAAAGAGGCGGGTAACGGGTTAGAGGCTTTTTGGGAGCAGGCGCGAACCAAAGATCGTGCTGCCGGAGGTGATGCTATGCAAATTCGCGGTGATATAGAGAAACCGGAAAAACGCGCCGCACGCACGCGTGAGCAGCGCGATCAGATCCTCTCAACCATCCTCTGGGGAGCCGTCGGCGTTGTGGTACTGGTCATGGCGGTGGGGGCATTCTGGTTATTCAGCGAGTCATCCTCTTCGGTTTCGGTGCCGCTGGCCAGAGAAAATCGCATTACCGTGCCGATTTCTCAGGATAAGGAAAAGACCACGCCAAAAGAAGAGCTGAGCCAGTTGGGGATCCCGCGTGATGAAAGCAACTTCCGTTCGGCAATCGATCGCAACGATACCCGCGTCGTGTCGCTATTCTTACGAACCGGCATGGCCTGGAAACTCTCCTGGACGGAACAGGCGATGGCGAACGACTACACGGATGTGCTGGAGATGCTGCTGCGCTACCAGTTGCAGATGGAAGAGAACCGCCCGTGCCGCCGCTTTATTGATAACATGGCGCATGAGATGTCAGGCGGCACCCGGCTGACATCTTTGCGTAAGAACTACCTGCAAACGTTCTGTACGTCTGCGCCGGTGGTCAATCGCCAGCGCTATGAGATGGAACAGGCCCAGTTGCGTTATCAGGCCACACCTGACGATAACACCAAAAAGTGGGCCAATATCCAGTCCTCAATTTACGACGCTATTGATTAATACGCTGACTTAACGGGGCGCTACGGCTCCCCGTATAAGCCAATCAGACGCCGCACCACGCCATTAGTCCAGCCAAAACCATCCTGTAACGGGTATTCGCCGCCGCCGCCTTCGCGTGGCGTCCCCCCGGCGATATGGTATTTCTCGATAAGCTTATGGTGGCGCAGGTAGAAATGGTTGACGGTACGCAGCCAGTTGCGGGCAATTTCATCGCCCAGCGCGTCGTTGCCGTATAGTTTGAACCCCTGAACCGCCATCCATTGCAGCGGCGCCCAGCCGTTGGGTTTGTCCCACTGCTCGCCGGTTTCATATTCAGTCGCCATAATGCCGCCCGGCGTTAACAACCGCGCCGCAATGACCTCTGCCAGTCGTTCCGCCTGCTCATGCGTCACCATGCCGACATACATCGGCACGATGCTGGCGGCAGAGAACAGCGCCAGCTCTTCGCGACGCCAGTCATAGTCGCGAAAACAGCCTTTTTCATCGTCCCACAGATAACGATTCACGGCGGCGCGGCGGTCGCTCGCCTTCTGGCGAAATTCGTTCTCGCGCTCCCGGTCGCCTTTCAGTCCGGCAATATTGGCGATCACGCTTTCCAGCTTGAACAAAAAAGCGTTCAGATCGATGGGGATAAACTGGGTGGTGCGGATACTCGCCAGCCGGTTCGCGTCCCGTAGCCAGCGTGATGAATAATCCCAGCCCGATGCCGCGCCAGCGCGTAAATCGCGGTAGACCTCATTGGCCGGGCGACCTGAGTGTTTAGCGGTCTCCACATCTTCCAGCCAGGATTCGTCACGCGGGGTGTCCCGGTCGTCCCAGTAGCGGTTAAGCAAAGAGCCATCCGGCATACGCACCACGTGGCGATAAGCCTGGTTGAGGGACAGTGAACTGGCGCCATCCATCCAGAAATCGTACTCCATCAGCAGATGTTCCAGATAACGCCGCGCGCCGCGCACGCCATCCTCCTCAAACAGTTCGACCATCAGGGCGAAAACCGGCGGCTGGGAGCGGCTGAGATAATAGGTGCGGTTGCCGTTCGGAATATGACCGTAACGTTCAATCATCCACGCGAAGTTATCGGCCATACATCGCAGCAGATCGTTGCGGCCGCTTTCCGCCAGCCCCAGCATGGTGAAATAGGAGTCCCAGTAGTAGGTCTCGCTAAAGCGACCGCCGGGGACGATATAGGCCTGGGGCAGCGCCAGCAGCGATGACCAGGGAATATGATCCTGCGGCTCACGCGTCAACACCGGCCATAGCTGATCGATGTGTTCTTTCAGGGAGTTTTGCGGATCGGAAACGTACTCGCTACCGTAAGCCTCCGGCATCCAGAAGTGCATCTCCACGAACTGGCGCAGATCAAAACCTGGCTTGCGTTTGATTTTTCGATAGCGGATCAGGATATCAAGCGGATCCATTTTTGGCGCGCAGTCCGGGAAGGTTTTACTGTCGGCAAAAATGCGCGCGGACTGTACGTTCTCAAACAGCTCAAGGTAACGATCGGCTGGGGTGAGGGCGTCAGACGCGGGCAGCCCTTCGATCATTTCAGGCTCCGGTTCCGCCTCGATCATTTCATCCAGTTTTAACTCGCAGGGGTCAATTTCGTAGCGAGGTTCTTCTTCGGGCGCAAACTCAACGGATTCAGCGATATGAAGTTTCTGGTTGAACATAGGGATACTGGCCTCCGGATGTCGTCGTAACAGATTACGGGTGTGTCCCGGCTTATCTATAAGCGTAGACATTCGCTTCGATCTGTGGGGAATAAAGTGTGGAGTAGATCACGTTTGTTTGTAGGTGATGATAAAGGGTAAATTCTTAAGATTATGATTTTTATCAATTAAATTGATTGCTGTCCGGCATTTTCTACGCTCGTGATCATTTGCAACGATTTATGAACCCCGTGAATTTATGCAAAGTTTATCGTATTTGACTTTGCCTGCCGGCAAACCGAGCATAACCGCATCAGATTGATGCTAATGACCGGAGCCAGCGTTGGAATTCACCCCTGTTACCCTTGAGCAGTGCCTTGATATTCGCCATCTGGTTTTATGGCCGCAGCTTCCCCGCGAGGCCTCTCTGGTGGAAGGCGATGACGATGCGCGGCATTTTGGCGTGTTGCACGACGGGGCTATTGTGAGCTGCCTGTCGGTATTTATGCTGGATGCCTCGACCTGCCAGATCCGTAAATTCGCCACCCTGCAAGCCTGTCAGGGTCAGGGCTTTGGCGGGTACCTGTTTCGCTCGGTGCTGGAAAAGATGGCGGCGGCGGGGGTGAGTCATGTTTGCCTCGATGCCCGCACGTCTGCGCTGGGGTTTTATCAGAAATTCGGCTTCATTCCGCAGGGAGAAACCTTTTATAAAAAAGGTGTGGAGTATGTGCGGATGGCCAGGAGCTGAGGTTGCCCCTCACCCTTTTAGGGAGAGCAGCTGTGTTTAAAGTCAATGGGTGGCAGCTAACCTGCCGCCCATTTTGTATTGTCACGCACCATGGCG
>NZ_CBFFRJ010000154.1:0-11304 GCF_965644225.1 Phytobacter sp. V91
GCGGGCATCGTGAAAAATCTATGGCAAAGAAAGCCTTATGTTCTCATAACTGACGATTAAATCGCACCTTCCCTAAGATAGTAGGGACGATGTTATCTTTGGCGTGGCTAAGCATAGTCTTGGCTCTAAAATTTTGTGCAAAAATTGCCTACAACAAACCGACAGGTACATCGTATCATGTTGGCCGCTCAAGAGTTGTGTCCACATTACGCGGGTAGGATCAGAGCAGTTGCCTGCCGCTAATGAGATTGCGGCTAAAATCCTCTGTCTTCCAATTTATCCTGATCTTACAAATAATGAGCAAAGTAAAGTGATTGAACTTATCAATCAGTATAGCCTCAAGTTTCCCTCTCCTAATGTCTCAAACATTGGCTGAAGCAAATTTGTAGTGTCACCAGGTGCCGGGCATTAAGCATTTTAGTGCCCTGTATTTGTTCATTCTTTCATCCATTTGTTGATAAATTAACTACTTATGGGTGTACACTTTTTTAACCCTCCAATATGTTGATAAGCTATTACCGTAAATAACCCCCCATTTCACCCACTATTCATCCGATTAAAACCCCTACAGAATCGGATAATCATGCCGATAACTCAAACTAACGCAGGGCTGTTTATCGTGAATTCACTGTATACCGCTGAAGGTGTAATGGATAAACACTCGCTGTGGCAGCGTTATGTTCCGCTGGTGCGTCACGAAGCATTGCGCCTGCAGGTGCGTCTGCCGGCGAGTGTGGAACTGGACGATCTGCTACAGGCGGGCGGGATCGGGTTACTGAATGCAGTTGACCGATACGACGCTCTGCAAGGAACGGCATTTACCACTTACGCAGTGCAGCGTATTCGTGGGGCCATGCTGGATGAATTGCGCAGCCGTGACTGGGTGCCGCGCAGCGTCCGGCGTAATGCCCGCGAAGTGGCACAGGCGATGGGGCAACTTGAACAAGAGCTGGGACGTAACGCGAGCGAAACTGAAGTCGCGCAACGTCTTGGTATCCCTGTTGAAGAGTACCGTCAGATGCTGCTCGATACGAACAATAGTCAGCTTTTCTCCTATGACGAATGGCGGGAAGAGCATGGCGACAGTATTGAGCTGGTGACTGACGATCATAAACAGGAAAACCCGTTATTTCAGTTACTGGAAAGTAATTTGCGTCACCGTGTAATGGAAGCCATTGAATCCTTACCGGAACGCGAACAACTGGTTCTGACGCTGTATTACCAGGAAGAACTCAATCTCAAAGAGATTGGCGCTGTTCTGGAAGTCGGTGAATCACGGGTAAGTCAGCTCCATAGCCAGGCCATCAAACGCTTACGTACCAAGCTGGGTAAGTTATAGGGTCAGTTGTCTGACAACCCCTGAAAAAATGCCGTACAACGCATTGACAACCAGGAGTTATCATGACAGTGCAGCAACCTAAAAGACGGCCACTAAGCCGCTACCTTAAAGACTTTAAACACAGCCAAACGCATTGCGCTCATTGTCACAAACTCCTCGATCGCATCACACTGGTGCGCCGGGGTGAGATTGTGAACAAGATTGCAATTTCCCGCCTGGATATTCTTCTTGATGAGGCTGCCTGGCAGCAAGAACAAAAAGAATGGGTCGCGCTTTGTCGATTCTGTGGCGATCTGCACTGCAAAGAGCAGAGCGACTTTTTCGATATCATCGGCTTCAAACAATTTCTCTTCGATCAGACTGAGATGAGCCACGGCACAGTACGTGAGTATGTTGTCCGTCTTCGCCGTCTGGGAAATCATCTGACCGATCTTAATATTTCCCGCCACCTTCTGGATGAAGGGTTCCCTGACGAAAATCTGGAGCCCTGGTTACCCACCACCAGTACCAATAATTACCGCATCGCGTTGCGCAAATACGCGCAATTTAAAGCGCAATCACACTTTAATAATGTGGTGCAAAAAATCGCGGTCGGCGCCAGATCTGATATATATTAAAAAAGCATAACATGTAACGGAAGGGTGCTTGCGCTTTGCTTCAGGCACCTTACCCTACTGATCATAATTTATCATTCGGGGTAACTATGAAACTTGCACTTCTGGGACGTCAGGCATTGCTGGGCGCGATGGCTGTTGCGCTGGTGGCGGGAATGAGCGTAAAAACTTTCGCCGCGGAAAACCTGCTGGCAAAAGTGAAAGAACGCGGCACCTTGCTGGTTGGGCTTGAAGGCACTTATCCGCCGTTCAGCTTCCAGGGCGATGACGGCAAACTCACCGGTTTTGAAGTTGAGTTCGCCGATGCGCTGGCAAAACATCTGGGCGTAAAAGCCGATCTCAAACCGACGAAATGGGATGGGATGCTGGCGTCGCTGGACTCCAAACGCATTGATGTGGTGATAAACCAGGTCACCATTTCTGACGAGCGTAAGAAAAAATACGATTTCTCCACGCCATACACCGTTTCAGGTATTCAGGCGCTGGTGAAAAAAGGTAACGAAGGCGGCATCAAATCTTCTGCTGATTTGAAAGGCAAGAAAGTCGGCGTTGGTCTGGGCACGAACTATGAAGAGTGGCTGCGCCAGAACGTTCAGGGCGTGGATATCCGCACCTATGATGATGACCCGACCAAATACCAGGATCTGCGTGTCGGTCGTATTGACGCAATTCTGGTGGATCGCCTGGCGGCACTCGATCTGGTGAAAAAAACCAAAGACACCCTGGCGGTCGCAGGGGATGCATTCTCTCGCCAGGAAGCCGGTGTGGCGCTGCGTAAAGATAATGCTGACCTGTTGCAAGCAATTGATTCGGCGATCGCCGATATGCAAAAAGATGGCACCATGAAGGCGCTGTCTGAGAAGTGGTTTGGGGCTGATGTGACGAAGTAATCGTCCAGGCTTTTAAAAGGCGCTAAATTTAGCGCCTTTTTTATTTCTGTGCGCGATACGTGCATAATAAAAACAACCACATTTTGCAACCGGAGGACCCATGTCCTTGCACAACCTGACCCGTTTCCCGCGCCTGGAACTTATTGGCGCGCCCACTCCGCTTGAGTATCTGCCGCGTTTTTCTGATTATCTGGGGCGCGATATCTTTATCAAACGCGATGACGTTACGCCGATAGCCATGGGCGGCAATAAGCTGCGTAAATTAGAATTCCTTGCGGCAGACGCGCTGCGAGAAGGGGCCGACACGCTAATAACCGCTGGGGCGATTCAGTCTAACCATGTGCGTCAGACGGCGGCGGTGGCGGCGAAACTGGGGCTTAACTGCGTTGCGCTGCTGGAAAATCCCATCGGCACCACGGCTGAAAACTACCTGACTAACGGCAACCGTCTGTTGCTGGATCTGTTTAACACCCAGATTGAGATGTGCGATGCGCTGACCGATCCGGTTAGCCAGCTTGATGAACTGGCGACACGCATTGAGGTTCAGGGGTATCGTCCGTATGTTGTCCCGGTCGGCGGCTCTAATGCGCTGGGCGCGCTGGGCTATGTGGAGAGTGCGCTGGAAATTGCTCAGCAGTGCGAAGGGGCGGTGAGTCTCTCTTCCGTGGTTGTGGCGTCGGGAAGTGCCGGTACTCACGCAGGCCTTGCGGTAGGACTCGAGCAGCTTTTACCTGACGTTGAACTGATTGGCGTGACGGTTTCGCGCAGTGTTGCCGATCAGCAAGGAAAAGTCGTCACCTTGCAACAGGCCGTTGCCGGTGCGCTTGAAGTTGAGGCGAAAGCCGATATCTTACTCTGGGATGACTATTTTGCGCCCGGATACGGTATGCCCAACGTTGAAGGCAATGAAGCGGTGAAACTGCTGGCGCGTCTGGAAGGGATCCTGCTCGACCCGGTGTACACGGGCAAAGCGATGGCCGGGCTTATCGACGGGATCACCCGCAAACGCTTTAAAGATGAAGGACCAATCCTGTTTGTGCATACGGGTGGTGCGCCAGCCCTCTTTGCCTATCATCCTCACGTTTAATCGCAAGGCTAATAACGCTAATGCAAGAAAGTTTACAGCTGGTTATTGATTCGGCCCCCTTCCTGCTTAAAGGGGCGGTATTTACATTGCAACTCAGTATCGGCGGCATGATTTTTGGCCTGCTGCTGGGCTTTGTGCTGGCGCTGATGCGGATGTCTGCCGTCTGGCCGGTTCGCTGGCTGGCCCGCGTCTACATCTCGGTGTTTCGCGGCACGCCGCTGATTGCGCAACTCTTTATGATTTATTATGGTCTGCCGCAGTTCGGCATTGAGCTGGATCCTATTCCGGCAGCGATGATTGGCCTGTCGCTTAATACCGCAGCCTATACGTCGGAAACCCTGCGAGCCGCGATATCTTCCATTGATAAAGGGCAGGGGGAAGCGGCAGCCAGTATCGGTATGACGCCATGGCAGACTTTGCGCCGGGCTATTTTGCCTCAGGCTGCGCGAGTGGCGCTCCCGCCGCTGAGCAACAGTTTTATCAGCCTGGTCAAAGACACCTCGCTGGCGGCAACCATTCAGGTGCCGGAGCTGTTCCGCCAGGCCCAGTTGATTACCTCCCGTACGCTGGAAGTGTTCACCATGTATCTCGCGGCCTCCTTAATCTACTGGGTGATGGCAACCGTTTTGTCAGCGTTGCAGAATTATTTTGAAAATCAGCTTAACCGTCAGGAGCGCGATCCGAAATGAGTGCCATCGAAGTCAAAAACCTGGTGAAAAAGTTTCATGGGCAGACGGTACTGCATGGGATTGACCTTGCCGTGGAGCAGGGGGAAGTGGTGGCCATTATTGGCCCAAGCGGCTCAGGCAAAACCACGTTACTGCGCAGTATCAATCTGCTGGAGCAGCCGGAAAGCGGCAGTATTCGGGTCGGCAATATCACCATTGATACCGCGCGGGCGCTGAGCCAACAAAAAGCGAATATTCGCCAGTTGCGCCAGCACGTCGGCTTCGTCTTTCAGAACTTCAATCTTTTCCCCCATCGGACGGTGCTGGAAAATATTATCGAAGGGCCGGTGATTGTAAAAGGTGAAAGCCGGGAGGAGGCGTCAGCACGGGCCAGGGAACTGCTGGCAAAAGTGGGCCTGAGCGGTAAAGAAACCAGCTACCCGCGACGGCTATCGGGTGGGCAACAGCAGCGTGTTGCGATCGCGCGTGCGCTGGCCATGCGTCCGGATGTTATTTTGTTTGATGAGCCCACCTCGGCACTGGATCCGGAGCTGGTAGGGGAGGTTCTGAACACTATCCGGCAACTGGCGCAGGAAAAGCGCACGATGGTGATTGTGACCCACGAGATGAGCTTTGCCCGCGATGTGGCCGACAGGGCTATTTTTATGGATCAGGGACGTATCGTTGAGCAGGGCCCGGCGAAATCGCTCTTTGCCGATCCGCAGCAGCCGCGTACCCGTCAGTTTCTGGAAAAGTTTCTGATGCAGTAAGACCGCCGGGATCATTAATTGAGGTTAGTGATCCCGGGAAAGTATTACTTAAGTGAAATTTAGTTGTGCTTTTTAATTACAAACACTGCTACTAAGGATATTGCAAGTAATGCTGTTATCCTCCTGGACACAACCCCCGGAATCTTCACATTTTTTTGCTCATTAATTGCCCCGGATATTCAAAATATCCCCCACTGCAATGATATTTTATACATATAAATAAGTATTATGTGTTAATTTAATGTATTCATAATAATGATTATTATTGTCAGGGGTGATATCGGTCAGATGTGGGAGAATGACTTTTTTAGGTGGCGCAGGGAAATGCTGCTACGTTTTCAGGAGATAACAAAAACGGACGAAGTATATTCCGAGTTGAAGCGTCAGACGCAGGAACTGGAATATGACTATTTTTCGCTGTGTGTTCGCCATCCGGTGCCTTTCACGCGTCCTAAAATCAATGTGGAATCGTCTTATCCCGATGTGTGGATGTCGCATTATCAGGCAGAGAATTATTTCGCCATTGATCCGGTGCTGAAAGCCGAGAATTTTCTGCATGGTCACCTGCCGTGGAACGATAAGTTATTCCACGATGCCCCGGTGCTGTGGGATGCTGCGCGCGATCACGGCTTGCGTAAAGGCGTAACCCAATGCCTGATGCTGCCGAACCACGCGCTGGGATTTTTGTCTGTTTCTCGCACCAGCATGCTTACTAAGGCGCGTGAAGGCGATGACCTGGAGCTGCGTCTGCAATTGTTGGTTCAACTGAGCCTGCTGGCGCTGGTTCGTCTTGGGGACGACATCGTGACGGCGCCAGAGATGAAATTCAGCAAGCGGGAAAAAGAAATTCTCAGATGGACGGCAGAAGGGAAGACGTCGGCGGAAATTGCCATCATCTTATCCATTTCCGAGAACACGGTGAATTTTCATCAAAAAAATATGCAGAAAAAATTTAACGCGCCGAATAAAACACAGATTGCCTGTTATGCTGCGGCGACAGGAATGATTTGAGATTTATTACGGTTCTGCGTGTCAGACGAGAGCCGGCTGCCAGCTTATATTAGCTACCAGCCGGATCCGCTTACTGACGGTAAGCCTGCTTAATCTGCTTAACGGTGTTAGAGAACACTGCCGCTTGCGATTCATCTTCCAGGCTTGCGATTTGCTTCTCCATTTTCAGGATCACACGGCCAGCATCAGCCTGCCCCATCGCCTGCAACATCAGCGTGACCATTGCTTTCAGGCAAGAGACTTCCTGAGCCAGTTCCTGGTTATTATCAGCGGTGGAGAAATCAGGGGTGCTCATTGAATTACCTCATTCAGTTACAGTGTCTTCGCATGACAAAGAATGTCAAAGCGGCGGAGTATACCACATGCAACAGGAAAATCAGCAGTGGTTATTTTTTGATCCTGACCGGTTAAGTTTATTAAATTAAACAATTGCGAAAATTTGCGACCTGATATTGCGCGGAAAATATATGTTTAAATGCGATATCGCGGCGGTTAATTATTGTTACAACTTTCAGTTTTATTTTTTTCCAGGATAAATTCTGATTTTTTGGTAACTTTTTGAAACCTGTTTTTGACGTTTATCGCAGAAAGTGCCGCAGGACGGGGTAGTATCCATACTGTCCCCAGGTTAATTTCCAGAAAACAAAGTAAAATTGAATGCCCGACACTATTTACCTTTCATTACCAGGATAAAAACCGTTAGTATGGGAGCAATTAGTTTTGCAGCAGCGTCATCCCTCTTCTGGAGATATTCCTTTGATCAACGTACTTCTTGTTGATGACCACGAACTTGTGCGCGCAGGGATACGACGCATTCTCGAAGATATTAAGGGCATAAACGTTTCCGGCGAAGTTTGTTGCGGCGAGGACGCTGTAAAATGGTGCCGGAGCAATTCCGTCGATGTTGTGTTGATGGATATGAACATGCCTGGCATCGGTGGTCTTGAAGCAACACGCAAAATCGTACGTTTAAACGTCGATACTAAAGTCATTATGCTGACTATCCACACCGAAAATCCACTGCCGACCAGGGTTATGCAAGCCGGTGCAGCAGGTTACCTGAGCAAAGGTGCCGCGCCACAGGACGTGGTGAATGCTATTCGCTCCGTGCATGCAGGCCAGCGCTATATCGCCTCTGATATAGCCCAACAGATGGCATTAAGCCAAATCGAACCCGAAGCTGAGTCGCCGTTTGAGAGTTTGTCTGAACGCGAATTGCAGATTATGCTGATGATCACTAAAGGTCAGAAGGTCAATGAGATCTCTGAGCAGTTAAATCTCAGTCCTAAAACGGTGAACAGTTATCGTTACCGGATGTTCAGTAAATTGAACATCCATGGTGATGTCGAGCTGACCCACCTAGCGATTCGTCACGGTCTGTGTAATGCGGAGACGTTAGCAAGTCAGTGAATGAAGTTTTCGATTCCAAAGCCTTTCTCAAGACAGTTACCAGCAAACCCGGCGTCTACAGAATGTACGATGCCGGTGGTACCGTTATTTATGTAGGCAAAGCCAAAGATCTGAAGAAGCGTCTTTCAAGCTACTTTCGCAGTAACCTTGCGTCGCGGAAAACCGAAGCGCTGGTGGCTCAGATCCAGCAAATTGACGTCACGGTAACCCATACCGAGACGGAAGCGCTGTTGCTGGAGCACAACTACATCAAGCTCTACCAGCCGCGTTATAATGTGCTGCTGCGTGATGACAAATCCTATCCGCTTATTTTCCTCAGCGCTGACAGCCATCCGCGTCTGGCGATGCACCGTGGCGCAAAGCATGCGAAAGGCGAGTACTTCGGCCCCTTTCCAAACGGTTATGCGGTGCGGGAAACCCTGGCGCTGCTGCAAAAAATTTTCCCGATACGTCAGTGCGAAAACAGCGTTTATCGCAACCGCTCACGCCCTTGTCTGCAATACCAGATAGGCCGTTGCCTGGGGCCTTGCGTCACCGGGCTGGTGAGTGAAGAAGAGTATGCGCAGCAGGTCGACTACGTGCGCTTGTTCCTTGCCGGGAAAGACTCCCAGGTACTGACCCAACTTATCGCCCGTATGGAAAAAGCCAGCCAGGCGCTTGAATTCGAAGAGGCGGCGCGCATTCGTGACCAGATTCAGGCGGTGCGCCGGGTCACTGAGAAACAGTTTGTCTCCAATACCGGGGACGATCTGGATGTGATTGGTGTCGCTTTTGATGCGGGCATGGCCTGTGTGCATGTGCTCTTTATTCGCCAGGGCAAAGTGCTGGGTAGCCGCAGCTACTTCCCGAAAGTCCCGGGTGGTACGGAACTGGGTGAAGTGGTTGAAACCTTTGTCGGGCAATTTTATCTGCAAGGCAGCCAGATGCGTACCTTGCCAGGTGAGATCCTGCTGGACTTTAACCTCAGCGATAAAACCCTGCTTGAGGATTCACTCTCCGCCATTGCCGGGCGTAAGGTGAATGTACAGACCAAGCCTCGCGGCGACCGCGCGCGTTACCTGAAACTGGCGCGCACCAATGCGGCGATTGCACTGAGCACCAAACTGGCGCAGCAGTCCACCGTCAGTCAGCGTCTGACCGCGCTGGCGACGTTGCTGAAGATGCCAGAAGTCAGGCGGATGGAGTGCTTTGATATCAGTCATACCATGGGGGAGCAGACGGTGGCTTCCTGCGTTGTATTTGATGCCAATGGCCCACTGCGCGCTGAGTATCGTCGGTACAATATCACGGGCATCACGCCCGGGGATGACTATGCGGCGATGAATCAGGTGTTGCTTCGTCGCTACGGTAAAGCCATCGATGAGAGCAAGATCCCGGATGTTATCCTGATCGATGGTGGCAAAGGGCAGTTAGGGCAGGCGAAAGCGGTTTTTGCCGGGCTCGATGTTAGCTGGGATAAAAATCATCCCTTGTTGCTGGGTGTGGCAAAAGGGGTCGATCGTAAAGCCGGGCTGGAGACCCTGTTTTTCGAGCCAGAAGGTGAAGGATTTAGCCTGCCGCCGGATTCGCCAGCGCTGCATGTCATTCAACATATTCGCGATGAATCGCACGATCATGCAATCAGCGGGCATCGAAAAAAGCGGGCGAAGGTGAAAAACACCAGCAGCCTGGAAACCATCGAAGGGGTGGGGCCAAAACGCCGCCAGATGCTGCTAAAGTATATGGGCGGCCTGCAAGGCCTGGTGAACGCCAGCGTCGAAGAAATTGCAAAAGTGCCGGGTATCTCGCAAGGCCTGGCAGAAAAGATCTACTACTCGTTGAAACATTAAGGGCTCTGTAGCAACATAGGGTCAATATTTTACTGACAACAGACAGTTACCGTCATTATGCGATTTAATATCCCTACGTTGCTTACCCTGTTCCGCGTCATTCTGATTCCATTCTTTGTACTGGCGTTTTATTTGCCGTTTCCGTGGGCGCCTTTCGCCTCGGCGCTGATTTTTCTTGTTGCCGCTGTGACGGACTGGTTTGACGGTTTTCTGGCGCGCCGCTGGAATCAAAGTACCCGCTTTGGCGCTTTCCTCGATCCGGTTGCGGATAAAGTGCTGGTGGCAATCGCCATGGTTATGGTCGCTGAGCATTACCACAGCTGGTGGGTAACATTGCCGGCCGCCACCATGATTGCCCGTGAGATCATTATTTCGGCCTTGCGTGAATGGATGGCTGAGCTGGGCAAACGTAACAGCGTTGCGGTCTCCTGGGTGGGTAAAGTGAAAACCACCGCCCAAATGGCGGCCCTGACCTGGATGCTGTGGCGTCCAAATGAGTGGGTGGAGTGGGCAGGAATAGCACTTTTCCTGGTCGCAGCGGTGCTGACGCTGTGGTCAATGCTGCAATATCTGAACGCTGCGCGCGGTGATTTGCTCGATCAGTGATCGTATCGCGTTAATTTTCAGCAAACGATCCGGGTTTTGAAAAATAACGTTGACTCAGTGCGTCAGGTAAGTAGAATGCATCGCATCGGAAGGCAGCACGGTCTGCCAGAAGATAACAAAATCAAGTGATTAGCAGTGAACTTGATGTTGCGGGAATAGCTCAGTTGGTAGAGCACGACCTTGCCAAGGTCGGGGTCGCGAGTTCGAGTCTCGTTTCCCGCTCCAGTTTAAAGGCATCGGCATTTTGCGGGTGCTGGCCGTAAGGCCTGAAGAATCTGGCGCGTTAGCAAAGCGGTTATGTAGCGGATTGCAAATCCGTCTAGTCCGGTTCGACTCCGGAACGCGCCTCCAATTTCTTCCCGAGCCCGGATGGTGGAATCGGTAGACACAAGGGATTTAAAATCCCTCGGCGTTCGCGCTGTGTGGGTTCAAGTCCCACTCCGGGTACCATGGGAAAGAAAAGAATAAAATCAATGATAAGCAGTGTCGTGAAACCACCTCCGGGTGGTTTTTTTTGTTTTTGCTGTTTGGCCTTATCACAATAAGAGGGGATTACTGCCCCCGACCACCGACACTCCATGTCGATGTCCCTCATTTTATTAATCTCGATAAAACATACATATGAGCAATACTTTGCAGCGTGTACTTATTATGGGAAACAGTGGGTCAGGCAAAAGCTGGCTGGCGGCGCGCCTGTCTGAGAAACTGAACCTGCCAGCCACTGATTTAGATACCCTGGTCTGGGAACCTGGAGGCTATGGTCAATCCCGTCCTAAGGCTGATGCTCTGAATGATGTTCTGTCAATAGCGAATGAAGAGCGTTGGATCATGGAGGGGATCTATGGCTGGATTGCAGACAGAGTTATTTCGTCCACCACACATGTTATATGGCTCACACTTGATCCAGCAGAATGCGTAGAAAATATTAAAGCCAGAGGGATCCGCAATAATGGATCTGTAGCAGATTTTGCAGCCTTGCTGGAATGGGCGTCATTATATGAAATGTACTAGCTCAGACCTGATCTGACAGTTACCGGTTATTTATACAGGTGTCTGTCAGATTAAATCTGGTTCAGATTT
>NZ_CBFFRJ010000155.1:0-11301 GCF_965644225.1 Phytobacter sp. V91
CGTAGCGAGCCATAGTTCAATATGTTGTTGAAAAAGACAGTTACTATAACTCAGGTGATTAAGGGACACAGCCTAATATCATCACCAAACAACAGGGCAATCTGGTATCGTATGCCTTCGGTTAACTGCCGATACTTCATGTTGCTCGCTCATCTGTGGTAGGAAGAACGGAATAACTTATCGGTAGTTAACCCTTCTTCCCACACTCTCCATCCACATGACCGAGCGTTGCACTTATTATCTGAATTCGCGTTTGTCTGAAAAACGATTAGTAGACAATAGCGTCCGATAAATGCCATTTTTCGATTAAAAATACACCGTTTTAAGGTTTTTTCTTTTTGCCTAATATATTTAAATATATCAAATAGTTACTTCAATGACGTACGTTTTCGTTCCGTTGTCCTTCAGACCCTTACCTTCAAACCCCAGCATAACTCCCGATATCGGTGATTGATGACTGTATTTAAGGCGAATTCTTATAGCATTTTTTAATTTACATGCCACGCTTGTCTGTGAAGTCAGGACTTATAACCTTAACGAGGATTTTGTATGAAAAAGACAGCCATCGCATTCTCTGCATTTCTGCTGGTCACTCCAGTGCTCGCCACTACCACCCATGCTACTGACGAAACGGTCGCTACAGCAAACGAGAGCGCGAACACCGCAAAGGAGAAACTGCATCAGGCGCAGAATGAAGGTGAAGAGCTGAAACTGAAAGCAAAGCATGCTGCGGAAGGAGAAAGCAACAGCACCGGCAGCAAAATCAGCGAAGGTACCCAGAAAGCCTGGCATAAAACCAAAGAGGGCACCGAAAAAGGCTGGGATGCAACCAAAGAAGGGGCTGAGAAGGGATGGAACAAAACCAAGGAAGGGGCTGAATCACTTAAAAAGAAAGTAACCGGATAACATAATTTACTGCCCGGAAGCCGCCGGCCGATACTGGCGGATGATTTTGCCTGCAGCAGGCTGGTGTGTATTTTGCGACATTACAGATGCAATTGCTCAGACGTCGGAAATTGCCGCTTCCTCAGATACCTGGCATTTATACGCTATTTTTACCGGTTCATGATTAAGTTATTCATCATGAACAATAACAGAGGTAATGAAAAATGGGATTATTAAGTTTTGTGAAAGAGGCGGGCGAGAAAATTCTGGATGCCGTTTCTGGCGGAAGTAAGGAAGATCAGGCTGAAAAGCTGAAAAAACATATTGGTAGTCTTAACCTTCCCGGAGCTGAAAACGTCAGTATTGCTGTGGCGGAAGATGGTAGCGCGACGGTAACAGGCGATGTCGGCTCACAGGAAGATAAGGAAAAAATTCTGGTGGCCGTAGGTAACGTGGCAGGGGTCGGGCAGGTCAATGACAGCGTTACTGTCACGCAGAGCGGAGCAGAAAGCCGCTATTACACGGTGAAATCCGGTGACACCCTGAGCGCCATTGCGAAAGCAATGTATGGCACAGCCAGTGACTATCAGCGTATTTTTGAAGCCAATAAACCGATGCTGACTCATCCCGATAAAATCTATCCGGGGCAGGTGCTGATTATTCCTGCAGATAAGCAGTGAATCCGGGTGTATCAGCAATATTTTTAAGGAGTCTGTAATGGGATTATTAGATATAATTGGCGGCATGTCTGACGGGCAGCCAGGTAAAGCTGAACAGCTTCAGACGATCATGACCTGGATTGAGCAGCAGGGCGGGATTCAGGGCATTATGGAAAAATTCCGCAATGGTGGCTTAGGTGAAATCGTCGAATCATGGATTAGCCAGCAGAGTAACATGCCGGTGAGCAGCGAGCAGATCACCTCGGTATTCGGTTCGCCTGCACTTCAGGAGCTCGGGGCAAAACTGGGCATCGATTCGCAGACTGCCACGGCACTGATTTCTGAATACCTGCCAAAAATCGTCGATGGTCTCTCGCCACAGGGCGAAACGGCGGCTCAGGGTGATCTGGTTTCCGCAGGGCTTAATCTGCTGAAAGGTAAATTATTTGGTTAAATGCCTGCCGTTAAAGCATTGCTCCTAAAAAAGTCGGGGCCTGAAGTGCCCCCCCGGGTAGCTGGCCTGCAGTGCAGCTACCCGGAAATGGTCTGGAAACCGGTGGCGCGGCCCCCGCCCCACATTGACTCTATTCTGGGACGTGATCTGGTTCACGCCAATGTCAGCTGCTACAAGTACCCCAGCCGACACGGCTGGCTATGTAACAGGATGTGGCGACGTATAACAGTTTTTTACTTCATGAAATCACAGTCAGACGTCCACTTGACGAATTCAGCCTGATAGATACTTTTGTCGGAAGAGAGGAATTCTATATACCCCTCAACTGCATCACCTTCACTTCCGGGTTTTATGGTTGAGCGTAAGGCCGGCTGAAAAATTTTAGGTTTAATTCTAACCCTGTTGCCTTCATCAGTTGCATAAAAGCAGCCTTTGGCCAAATCGATGTTTTTTGTGCCGGTATTGATGATTGAGAGGTTAAACCGTTTCATGTACATCGGCTTTCCATTGTTTATCATAGTCCCTTGCTCACTGGTTTCACTTATCAAAAGATGAGTGAGCACGTCTTTATCCATATCTGTTGAATTTTGTCCGTAACTCACGGGGGCGAATGTGGAGAGCGTGCCTAGCAGCAGGGCTGAGGCCACCGCCTTTTTAAATGTCATAACTAACCTCAATCTTGGGTTCCATTTGTGAAAAAATAAGCATCCGTGTCTGGCATTAAATCAGGCCTCTTTGATCCGGTGTCTGGCGAGAAGACGCACCACGGTGGAAGGATGAACACGGAACAGGCGGGCGGCATCAGCGCCCGTTTTCTGACCCGATGAGACAAGCGAGACAATCTCTTTTTGCTGCTGTGGCGTTAGTTTGGGCCTCCGTCCACCAATCCGACCATCCTGCCGGGCTGCAGCAAGTCCGTTCCTTGTCCGCTCACGAAGCATGGCACGTTCAAATTCAGCAAAAGAGCCAATGATCTGCATCATCATCCTTCCTGCCGGAGTGGATGTATCAATATTTTCGGTAATACTGCAGAAATCAGCCCCCGCGTGTTCAATCTTCTCCAGCGTCACTAATAAATCCTTCAACGAGCGGGAAAGGCGGTCCAGTTTCCATACAATGACCTGATCACCTTTTCGTAGCTGCTGCAAAAGTCGCTGTAACTCAGGCCGGTCCCATCGTCCGCCGGATGCTTTTTCCTCGAATATCAGTTCACACCCGGCTGACTTTAGTGCTGCTATCTGAGCCTGAGTATCCTGTTCCAGTGTCGAAACCCGGGCATAACCGATAAGCATGATTGCGATTTCCTGTTGCCATTTGTTATTATTTTGCAATATATTTTCGCAACGCACAAGGCCGCATATTTACGTTGTCAGGAAAGAGATTGCATAAACGAACGTTTATGCATCGTGGTGAGGCGAAGAAAAGTTAACAGTTACCGCAGCAGCCCGGTCACTTTCCCAAAATTCAGGTGGCCGGTCTAACGTCTGCTCAGTGCCAAAAGCAGTCGTTTTGCGATAAAAATCTGCCAACCAATGGTCGACAGACAGGTTGATTATATGTAAGCGCCCCGGCAACGACGTCTGTCGACGTACCTTTAATCCGGTGATGATAGAGTCCACTTAATTTTTAAATGGACTCTATCACAAATGACCCAACCGACAGACCCACGCCATCGGGCTACCTACTCCATGCCGTTAAAACTCGACCTGGTTCAGCGATCACTGCAACCCGGTGCCTGTGTGGCACGGCTTGCCCGCCAGAACGGGATTAATGACAACCTGCTGTTCACCTGGCGTCAGCGCTATCGTCATCTGGTTGATGAGCCATCTGATACACCCCCAGCACCGGCCATTATCAGTGACGATATCGTTCCTGTTGTGACCACCGAATACTCACGACCCGCGCTGCCCGAGCTCCCGGCAGCATCAGCGCAAAGCCTGCCACCGGATGCCGGGCAATGCTGTGAGGTCAGTATCGGCCGTGCACGCCTGAAGCTGTCCGGCAACCTCACCCCGGCCATGCTGTCGGCTCTGGTTCGCGAACTGAAGAGAGGTGGCTGATGATATCCCTTCCTGCGGGTTCCCGCATCTGGCTGGTGACGGGCGTTACCGACATGAGAAACGGCTTCAACGGCCTGGCCTCCCGCGTGCAGAATGTCCTCAACGAGGACCCATTCAGCGGCCACCTGTTCATCTTCCGGGGGCGCCGTGGTGATATGGTAAAGCTACTGTGGTCCGATGAGGATGGTCTGTGCCTGTTCATCAAACGTCTTGAGCGTGGACACTTTGTCTGGCCCGCTGTCAGCGACGGGAAGATCCATCTGACCCCGGCGCAACTGGCTATGCTGCTGGAAGGCCTCAACTGGAAACATCCACAGCCACCACAACGTCCTGGCCTGCGGGTGTAACCTGTTGTAATGTCGGGTGTATGAAAAATGAACTCCCTGACGATATCGACCAGTTAAAAGCCATGCTGCGTAAACAGCGGGCGATGCTGAACGACCAGCAGACCCGGTTGCGCCAGTATGCAGGCCAGGTGGCGGGTTATGAGCAGGAAATCAACCGCCTGAAAGCACAGCTGGATAAACTACGGCGAATGCTGTTCGGTCAGAGTTCGGAAAAGAGCCGTAATAAGCTGGAAAACAAAATCCGCCAGGCAGAGAAACGGTTGTCAGAGCTGGAAAGCCGACTGGAGGCGGCAAAAACCTGCCTGAATGGCAACGAGCCGGTACCGGATATACCCGCAGATAGTGTTGTCGTGTCGCAAACGACGCCAGAAAAACCCACCCGCCACACCGCCCGAAAACCGCTGCCAGCCGACCTGCCTCGGGAAACACAGACCTTACTGCCAGCGACCAGCGTCTGCCCGTCATGTGGTGGAGAGCTGAAGGTGATGGGAGAAACTCTCTCTGAGCAACTGGAGATCATCAAAACCGCCTTTAAAATCATCGAAACGGTCCGACCGAAGCTGGCGTGCAGCCGGTGCGACGTTATCGTGCAGGCCCCGCTCCCGGCAAAGCCGATAGAAGGCAGTCGTGTGGGCAGCAGCCTGCTGGCCCGCATCCTGGTCGGAAAATATGTGGAGCATACGCCGCTGTACCGGCAGACTGAAATCTACGCCCGTCATGGACTGGCGCTGAGCCGTAATACGATGGTCCGCTGGGTCGCGATGATGGGCAACCGGCTTCGTCCGCTGCATGAGGCGCTCAACCAGTACGTTCTGCAGGCTGGCAAGGTGCACACTGATGACACGCCGGTCAGGGTGCTGGAGCCCGGGAGTGGTAAAACGCGAACCGGTCGGCTGTGGGTCTACGTCCGGGATGACCGTAACGCCGGGGTGCCAGAACCGCCGGCAGTCTGGTTCTCGTACTCAGCGGACCGTAAGGGGGAACATCCTCAGCGACATCTCTCAGGGTACAGAGGCGTGCTTCAGGCAGATGCGTACGGTGCTTACGACACGCTGTATGAGTCCGGGCACATCAGAGAAGCAGCGTGCATGGCGCATGCCAGAAGGAAAATCCACGATGAGCATGTTCGACGCCCGACAGAAATGACGAATGAAGCGCTGAAACGTATAGGTGCGTTGTATGCCATCGAGGCGGAAATACGCGGCAGCCCGGCCGGGAAACGGCTGCAGATAAGAAAAGCACGGTCGGTTCCGCTGATGGCGTCGCTGCACGAGTGGATAGAGGGGTTCTACGCCGGAACCGCCGAAATTTCCGTTACCCCAGTTTTAACCCGGCAGCCAGCGCATCCAGGTCGATAATTTCATTGCTGCTCTGGAAGGTATAATGCCCGTTCAGCAAAATATGCTGCCAGTCCACCGGCGATATCCCGGTCAGAGCCTCAATGCCCTTGTCGTTGCCTTCGACTTCCAGTCGTTTCAGTAATCTCGACAGGATCGCTGAGTTGTAATAAACGATCGTGTTGCAGATTAACCGCCGGCACTGATTACTGATGTCCGTTTCAATGTCGTTTTACGGGTTAACTCCTTCTGTCTGAACGGCTGATTTTTCTCCGGGCATCGATATCGTCCAGCCTGATACGGACACTCTGGGGGACGTTTGCGGGAGGGAGCGAAATCCTACGCTAAGCCGATAGCAGACAACGCGTTGCCAGCCCATTAAAACGCGGTTTTCAATGCCCGGCTGAATGCTTCAATAGCCATGACGATCAGCTGATTATGAATTTCCAGGCGGGATAGTCTTCCGCCGTCTGAGCAGACTGGATCGCCAACTTTTTCGGAAACGGCGAGTTCGGACGCACCGGGTTTGCATTCCCCAAACATGCTGTAGTGGCTGGCGTCCTCGATCGTGTAATAAGTGCTCCTGGGGATAGCCTTTGCGATCCCTGAGGCAAGCGCAGTTTGGGGGATTTCACCTGGTTTGCCGAGATTCACGATCTCGACCGGGATTTTGACCGTAGAAAAACTGTTAATCTGGAAGACGTCCACCGGGGCAGGATCTATAGCCATCGCAAATTTGATCCGTGCATCAAGATTGTTGCGACTGGCCAGATGCATGTCCATGGTGTGAAGATTGACGCCACTTTGTCTGACCCATTCACAAAGGGACGGATTGAGAGCGTCGGTATCACAATAACTCGCCAGGCGGACAGGGTCGAGGCGAGCACCCGCAAGTGCAAGAGCGGTGTTACCGCCCATGGATAGCCCGAGTATCCCGACCCGTCCGGCTTCCAGATGCTTTTCAAAAAGCAGCGTCTGTTCCACCGCATCCAGGGTCGCACTGATATCTGCGGGTCTCAGCCAGAGCTTCATCGTTTCTGCTGCTGATCTGTTCGCCCCTGTATTTCCGGGATGAGCAGGAGCGGCAACTATGAACCCCTGCTTCGCCAGGGGTGTAGCAATCCAGCTCATGGCTTGCGGTGTTCCTCCCAGGCCCGCACCATGGGATAACACAATCAGCGGATATTTTCCTCGTGAAATCGGTGCTTCAAGCCTTGCGTCCGTACCCACAAAAAATGCGCTTTCACCAAGTGTGACGCGTTTACCGCCCTCGTCCGCAGGATACCAGAGGGTTACGGTGAGATTGCCTCCCCGCTCTTTGGAGGGAGCTGCGATCTGCCGCACGCCGACAACTTCGCTGGCAACGGCAGATTGATGTACCGCCAACATTGGAGTGATCGTGCTGCAAAAGATCATCGCGATTTTCGTCACTAATTTCATGGCATTCCTCATGACCGTCGGGGGAGTGCCCATAGTTTGCTGGTAACAGACCCCAGTTCGCCCTCGAACGCGATCTCGGACGTTCGAGATCGCGATCAAGGTCGTTTCTTCAGGTGACGTAAATCGGTCCTTATGGTTTAAGACGGGGTGCTTCCCGTACGCCCGTTTGAAACGGCATTCGCCTTTGGGGCAGTACGCCTGTAATTGCTTGGGGTAATGCCCGTGACGCGTAAAAATTCCCTGTTGAAGTTCGATTTTGTGCCAAAGCCTGATTCCAGCATGATCGCAGTCACTGAATCGCGCGTCGTGGCCAGCCGCCGTTTGGCATCGTCAACCCGGTATTCATTTACTATCTGAGAAATGTTGCGGCCATAAACCCGGTTCAGGGCTCCGGAAATCTGGCGTGCCGGGATTCCCGCCCGCCGTGCGAGACGCTCCAGTGTCAGGTCCGGGTCGCGGTAGAGATGCTGCGTCAACATCAGAGCATCGACCCGGCTTGCTATAGCCTGGTCATCCTCCATGACTGCAGATGCCGGCAGTGCCGGGGACACCAGGTCTTCAGCAACGGTGTTTGCCTCATTGTCGGGGCGGGCATCGTCCGCAACGGTGGCGGCGTAACCGGCAATTACAAGCCACAGAACGCTCGCAACGGCGAGGATCGTTCGAGCTTGCTCGCCATCCCCGAAGAGAAAATCGAGCGATATAACAGCATCGATAAAGGCCGTCGCAACAAGCACAACCGATACTACGGTGAGCGCTCTGTGTGCGGTCCATTCCTCAGCGATACGGACGGTGGAAAGAGTTCCTGCCCCTTGCCGGGCAATCCGCATAAGCGCAAGGCCGTATCCAAGGTAGATGGCAAATAAAACGATATCGATCGGCGCGCGCCAGAAGACAATGAAGGCGGCAACGAGGATCGCCGGCACCAGGTGCGGCAGCACATCTTTGAGATTTGCGGACGTATTGCGGCATAGCTGATTGAAGGCTGCAAAAGAGAGTGCCGGAAGGATTGCGGCTACAATCGGCTGAATGAAACGGGCGGGATGCCAGCCGATATTCCAGTTAAGTCCCGACAAAACTGCCTGAGCGGCAAAGGTAGCGACAAGGAGAGGAAAAATCCCGGATTTCAATTC
The DNA here is from genome assembly GCF_965644225.1 of Phytobacter sp. V91. Taxonomy (NCBI): domain Bacteria; kingdom Pseudomonadati; phylum Pseudomonadota; class Gammaproteobacteria; order Enterobacterales; family Enterobacteriaceae; genus Phytobacter; species Phytobacter sp. V91. Next base: position 8,316 of record NZ_CBFFRJ010000155.1, read on the forward strand.
TCTGTGGCGGATCATCCGCACCAGAATAAGTCCCAGAAGAAGAGCAATGACGAATGGAAGCGGTATAGAAGGCATGACAAGCCCTTATAGGGTTGTAAGCGGGAAGCCGCCAAAATTTTGCGACCTGTTATTTTTAGTGGTCTTTCGGAACCTCGATGACACCATCAGTAAACCCCTGAACCAGTCGCTCCATTCTTTTCGCAAAGCGAAAATACCCGGGATATTACAGGCAGATGTAGTCCATCTGCACTTTTGATGTGCTGTCCATGACCCGTTTGAACGCCTCCATGTAGTCATAACAGCCCTGCAATAATTGCTCATCACCATCCTCTGTCAGAGGAAACTGGCTGGCGTCGTCATGAACTGTTTTCGCTAATTCCTGCTGTTCTGCTGTCAGGTCGATCATTTTTATCTCCCTCGGAAACTGGCCAAAATTTTGTCAGCCGGGTGACTTTTATTCCTTTACGGATTTATCCGTTTCAGGAGAATAAGGCTGGCAGACGCATGCCAGCTTATGCCCGTCAGGATCCCGCAGATAGGCAACATAAAAATCGGGGCCGTATGCTGCCCGTGTGCCCGGCAAGCCTTCATCCCTGCCTCCCGCGAGAATACCGGTAGAATGGAATCGTCTGACCAGACTGGCACTGTCTGCCCTGAATGCGAACATTGTCCCGTTCCCAGGCATTGCAGGCTGGCAGTCAAACGGTGGGCAAACACAGAAGCAGAATCCCTCATCCGGATTATTCTCATCTCCCCACATTGCCCAGTCTTCTGACCAGGCTGGCAGACGCACATAACCAAGAACCTTAAAAACAGCGTCGTAAAAGTTCGCTGCGCGCTGAAAGTTGTTTGTACCAATGGTGATATATGTCAGCATTTTATTCCATCCCCCTGCCTTTTTGTCTGGCAAGTGTGCGGTAAATAGTAGGTCTCGATACCGTAAACAGTTCGGCCAGATCACTGATCGAGTACTGCCCGGTTTCATGCATCCGGTACAGCTCTTTCTGTTGTTTATCAGACAGTTTTGGCTGTTTTCCCCGCAGTTTTCCCTTTGCCCGCGCAATGGCCATGCCTTCCCGGGTACGCAGGCGTATCAGGTCGCCCTCAAACTCAGCAAAAGTGGCCAGCACGTTGAAGAACATTTTCCCCATAGGGTCGGACGGATCGTAGAGGCTGGTTCCCAGCGCCAGCTTCACGCCTCTCTCCTGTAATGAATCAGCAATGTCGCGCGCATCTGGGACTGAGCGGGCCAGACGATCAAGTTTAGGAACAACCAGCGTGTCGCCACTGCGAACGGCAGCGAGCGCCTGATCCAGTCCAGGACGCTGACGGTTTTTACCCGTCAGTCCTTTATCGGTGTAAATCCTGTCCGGGGAGACCCCGAGTTTCACCAGTGCTTCCTGCTGAGCGTTCAGGTCCTGTTTGTCGGTTGAGCAGCGTGCATAACCAATGCGTATTTCAGTCATAAAGTGTACGGTTAAGGGGCCATGAAAGAGATTGATACCGTACCAGCTATATGAGACAACGTCAGCAGTGATTTTCCCTGAAGCGCAAACATGCTTTTTTACCGTCCGCAGAGCGATCCTCTTACGGACATGATTAATCGGGGTCAGGATGACTACTCGTGGCAAAGCGACAGGCAAAAGTGAACGACTGGCTGTTTTAAATAATGCCGAACAGGAGGCGCTGTATGGTCTCCCTGATTTCGATGATGCACAGCGACTGAAATATCTTGCTCTGGATGAATCTGAGCTGGCACTGGCCTGTAGTCGTCAGGGACTTCACGCTCAAATTTATTGCATCCTTCAGATCGCTTACTTTAAAGCCAAGCACCTGTTTTTCCGCTTCGGGTTGAGTGATGTTAAGGATGACTGCAATTTTATCCTGAGTCGTTATTTTCACGGTGAGTCACTTCCTGAACAGTTCCCCACTAAGCATGAGCGCTATGCTCAGCGGGAAAAAATCTGCACCCTGTACGGTTACCGGCCATGGTCATCTGTAATGTCTTCACAACTCGAGTACCAGGCTCTTCAAATTGTTCGTCGTGATGTAACTCCTGGCTTTGTCGCCACGGAGCTGATCATCTGGCTCAACGCGCATAAAATTATCCGACCCGGTTACACCACGCTTCAGGATCTGGTGAGCCGGGTTCTTTCTGATGAAAGGCAGCGGCTGGAGCGTATTCTGGCAGAGCGGCTTGATGACACGACAATTGCCGGGCTGGACAAGCTGATTGAGCGTGATGACACGCTTTCCCGGCTCGCTGTCCTCAGGCAGGATGCGCGTGACTTTGGCTGGCGTCAGATGGCCCACGAACGGGACAAACGGGCCACCCTGGATCCACTGCACCGCAAAGCCTGTGACATCTTACCGGCACTGAATATTTCTCAGCAAAACCTGTTGTACTATGCCAGCCTGGCAAATTTCTATACCGTTTATGATCTTCTCAACCTGAGGCCCGGGCAGACCCGCCTTTACCTGCTGTGCTATTCATGGATTCGTTATCGTCAGTTCAGCGATAACCTGGTGGACGCGATGTTTTTCCATATGAAACAGCTCGAGGATGAAAGCCGCAGCGTGGCTAAACAGCTTATGGCTGACGTGCAGGAAAAACACCGGCGTGAAACGTCCAAAATTGGGCGTCTGCTGTCGCTTTATGTTGATGACAGCGTTCCCGACCCCACGACCTTTGGTGAAGTCCGCCGCCGGGCCTGGAAAATCATGCCGCGGGAGGCACTGAAAAGTACCGCGCAGCGCATGAGTATCAAACCCGTCAGTAAACTGGCGCTACAGTGGCAGGCCGTGGATAGTATGACAGCATTAATCCGGCGTCACCTGCGGCCATTATATCTGTCGCTCGATCTCACCAGCGTGGTCCGGGACAGTCCGTGGTCTGAGGCGCTGAACAGTAGCGCCCTTACAGGGCGAGCGTCACCGCTTCGCGGTTCCGATGGTATTCATGATCGGCATACCGTTTTATACTCTG
>NZ_CBFFRJ010000156.1:0-11296 GCF_965644225.1 Phytobacter sp. V91
CGGGCATCGTGAAAAATCTATGGCAAAGAAAGCCTTATGTTCTCATAACTGACGATTAAATCGCACCTTCCTTAACGCGTTATCATAAGCGAACGTTGAAATGAAAAAGAGGCTGTATGACCGTCACCAGCAAGAAAACCCAAATTGACCGCCTGCTCGGGATTATGCAACGTCTGCGTGATCCACAAAACGGCTGCCCGTGGGATAAAGAACAGACTTTCGCCACCATCGCGCCCTATACGCTGGAAGAAACCTACGAAGTGCTGGACGCCATTGCCCGGGAAGACTTTGACGATTTGCGCGGCGAGTTGGGCGACCTGCTGTTCCAGGTGGTGTTTTACGCCCAAATGGCTCAGGAACAGACGCTGTTTAATTTTGATGATGTTTGTGCGGCGATCAGCGACAAACTGGAACGCCGCCATCCGCATATTTTTGGCGATGCTCACGCCGAAAACAGCAGCGAAGTGCTGGCGCGCTGGGAAGAGATTAAAAGCGCAGAGCGGGCGGAAAAAGCGCAGCTCTCCGCCGTGGATGATATCCCCCACAGCCTTCCTGCATTAATGCGCGCCCATAAAATCCAGAAACGCTGCTCGAATGTCGGCTTCGACTGGACCTCCCTTGGCCCGGTGCTCGACAAAGTTTACGAAGAAATTGACGAAGTAATGGATGAAGCAAAACAGGCCGTTATCGACGAAGCAAAACTAGAAGAGGAAATGGGGGACTTACTGTTCGCAACGGTCAATCTTTCCCGTCATCTGGGGGTAAAAGCTGAAACGGCGCTGCAAAAAGCGAACCTGAAATTTGAACGCCGTTTCCGCGAAGTGGAAAGAATTGTTACCGCCCGTGGCCTCGAAATGACCGGGGTTGACCTCGAAACCATGGAAGAGGTCTGGCAGGAAGTAAAACGCCAGGAAACTGATCTCTAACGAGTTTCTGCATTCAAGTGAGATTTGTGTGATTTTTTAAATAACAAGCGCTTGATTTGCGTCAAAAACATTTCGCCGAAAGTGGCTATTTTCTCACTCCTTGAGACAGATGTGGTCAGGTTGAGAGGAGGGAGAATGAAAGTTTGTGAGGCTCGCCCTCTTCGGGTATACTACTTTCCCGTCCTGGTTATTCCATCGTTTCACCCTAACTTCTCAGGTTCAGCATGACAACGAACTATATTTTTGTGACCGGCGGGGTCGTATCCTCTCTGGGTAAAGGCATTGCCGCAGCCTCCCTCGCAGCCATTCTTGAAGCCCGTGGCCTCAATGTGACCATGATGAAACTGGATCCGTACATCAACGTCGATCCGGGTACCATGAGCCCAATCCAACACGGGGAAGTGTTCGTTACTGAAGACGGCGCAGAAACCGATCTGGACCTGGGTCACTACGAGCGCTTTATTCGTACCAAAATGACGCGTCGTAATAACTTCACAACGGGTCGTATTTACTCTGAAGTCCTGCGCAAAGAACGCCGTGGCGACTATCTGGGCGCGACCGTTCAGGTCATTCCGCACATCACTAATGCCATCAAAGAGCGCATCATTGAAGGCGGCGAAGGTCACGATGTGGCGCTGGTAGAAATCGGCGGTACCGTCGGTGATATCGAATCCCTGCCGTTCCTTGAAGCGATTCGCCAGATGGCCGTTGAAGTGGGCCGCGAGCGCACGCTGTATATGCACCTGACGCTGGTTCCGTACATGGCCGCATCCGGTGAAGTCAAAACTAAGCCGACTCAGCACTCCGTTAAAGAGCTGCTGTCTATCGGTATTCAGCCTGACATTCTGATTTGCCGCTCCGATCGTGCCGTTCCGGCAAACGAGCGTGCAAAGATTGCTTTGTTCTGTAATGTTCCTGAAAAGGCTGTTATATCCCTTAAAGACGTCGATTCTATTTATAAAATTCCAGGCCTGTTGAAATCACAGGGGCTGGACGATTATATTTGTAAACGATTCAGCTTGAACTGCCCGGAAGCAAACCTGGCAGAATGGGAACAGGTTATTTACCAGCAGGCTAACCCGATAAATGAAGTGACCATCGGCATGGTCGGTAAGTACATCGAACTGCCGGATGCTTACAAGTCAGTTATCGAAGCGCTGAAACACGGCGGCCTGAAAAACCGCGTTACCGTCAACATCAAGCTGATTGATTCGCAGGATGTTGAAACACGTGGCGTCGAAATTCTGAAATATCTGGATGCTATCCTGATCCCTGGCGGTTTCGGCTATCGCGGCGTGGAAGGAAAGATTGCCACCGCGCGCTATGCCCGTGAAAACAATATTCCTTATCTGGGCATTTGCCTGGGGATGCAGGTGGCGCTGATCGAGTATGCTCGCAACGTTGCGGGGATGGAGAACGCCAACTCAACAGAATTTGTGCCAGACTGTAAGTACCCGGTTGTGGCGCTCATCACCGAATGGCGTGATGAAGAAGGTCAGATTGAAGTGCGTTCGGAGAAGAGCGATCTCGGTGGCACCATGCGCCTCGGCGCACAGCAGTGCCAGCTCGGCGACGACAGCCTGGTCCGTCAGTTGTATGACGCGCCTGTCATTGTTGAGCGTCATCGCCATCGCTATGAAGTGAACAACCTGCTGTTGAAACAAATTGAAGCTGCGGGTCTGCGTGTTGCAGGCCGTTCCGGCGATGATCAGTTGGTCGAGATCATCGAAGTGCCGAATCATCCGTGGTTCGTTGCTTGTCAATTCCACCCGGAATTTACTTCTACGCCACGTGACGGACATCCGCTCTTTGCAGGCTTTGTGAAAGCCGCCAGCGAGTTCCAGAAGCGTCAGGCGAAGTAAGAGTTAGAACGGCAATGCACCCAAATGGGTGCATTGTTTGTCTGGAGTTTTAGTTTAACTTGTACTGAGGAAATCCTAATGTCCAAAATCGTTAAAGTCATCGGTCGTGAAATCATCGACTCCCGTGGTAACCCGACTGTTGAAGCTGAAGTTCACCTGGAAGGTGGTTTCGTTGGTCTGGCAGCCGCTCCGTCAGGTGCTTCCACCGGTTCCCGCGAAGCTCTGGAACTGCGCGATGGCGACAAATCCCGCTTCCTGGGTAAAGGCGTACTGAAAGCTGTTGGCGCGGTTAACGGCCCAATTGCTCAGGCTATCCTGGGTAAAGATGCGAAAGATCAGGCTGGCATCGACAAAATCATGATCGACCTGGACGGTACTGAAAACAAATCTAACTTCGGTGCTAACGCCATTCTGGCCGTTTCTCTGGCTGCTGCTAAAGCTGCTGCTGCCTCTAAAGGCCTGCCGCTGTATGCGCACATCGCTGAACTGAACGGCACCCCGGGCAAATACTCCATGCCGGTTCCGATGATGAACATCATCAACGGTGGCGAGCACGCTGACAACAACGTCGACATTCAGGAATTCATGATTCAGCCAGTTGGCGCGAAATCCCTGAAAGAAGCAGTACGTATGGGTTCAGAAGTGTTCCATAACTTGGCTAAAGTTCTGAAATCCAAAGGTATGAACACTGCTGTTGGTGACGAAGGCGGCTACGCGCCGAACCTGGGTTCCAACGCCGAAGCACTGGCTGTAATCGCTGAAGCGGTTAAAGCTGCAGGCTACGAACTGGGCACCGACATCACTCTGGCGATGGACTGTGCAGCGTCTGAATTCTACAAAGACGGTAAATACGTTCTGGCTGGCGAAGGCAACAAAGCGTTCACCTCCGAAGAATTCACCCACTTCCTGGAAGATCTGACCAAACAGTACCCGATCGTTTCCATCGAAGATGGTCTGGACGAATCTGACTGGGCTGGCTTTGCTTACCAGACCAAAGTACTGGGCGACAAAATCCAGCTGGTTGGCGACGATCTGTTCGTAACCAACACCAAGATCCTGAAAGAAGGCATCGATAAAGGCATCGTTAACTCCATCCTGATCAAATTCAACCAGATCGGTTCTCTGACCGAAACTCTGGCTGCGATCAAAATGGCGAAAGACGCTGGCTACACCGCTGTCATCTCTCACCGTTCTGGCGAAACTGAAGACGCTACCATTGCAGATCTTGCTGTTGGTACCGCTGCAGGCCAGATCAAAACTGGTTCCATGAGCCGTTCTGACCGCGTTGCTAAATACAACCAGCTGATTCGTATCGAAGAAGCGCTGGGCGAACAAGCTCCGTACAACGGTCGTAAAGAGATCAAAGGCCAGGCATAAGCCCGACTTTTCCTCTTTATCAAAAACCCGCTGCGGCGGGTTTTTTTACGTCCATACTTTACATAGCAGCTCCCGCACATGACCTGCTGTCTCTCTTCTGCAATAATTACGCTTTGTTCCTGAGATTGAGTTGACTATGCAGTACCCGATTAATGAGATGTTCCAGACCCTGCAAGGTGAGGGTTACTTTACCGGCGTCCCCGCCATTTTTATTCGTTTACAGGGATGCCCGGTGGGTTGCGCCTGGTGCGACACCAAACACACATGGGATAAGCTTGAGGATCGGGAAGTTTCCCTCTACAGCATTCTGGCCAAAACCAAAGAGAACGATAAGTGGGGCGCGGCGAGAAGTGAAGATTTGCTGGCTATCGTTGAACGCCAGGGCTGGACGGCCCGACATATCGTGGTAACCGGAGGCGAGCCCTGCATTCACGATCTGACCCCGTTGACGGACCTGTTTGAGAAGCATGGTTTTAGCTGCCAGATTGAAACCAGCGGCACTCATGAAGTGCGTACCTCTCATGCGACATGGGTGACGGTGTCGCCGAAGGTGAACATGCGCGGTGGGTACGACATTCTTCAGCAGGCCCTTGAGCGTGCGGATGAAATTAAGCACCCGGTCGGGCGTATGCGCGATATCGAAGCGCTGGATGAGTTACTGACACAGCTGAGCGACGATAAACAGCGGATCATCGCGCTCCAGCCCATCAGCCAGAAAGACGATGCCACCCGGCTGTGCATTGAAACCTGCATTGCGCGCAACTGGCGCCTGTCGATGCAGACGCATAAATATCTGAATATTGCCTGATAACAAAAGCCCGGCAACATTGTGTTTACCGGGCCAGTCGCTTGCGTGACGCTTACGCTCCGCGATAAACGCAGCCTGCTGTGCAGGTCTCTTTGATGGTCACCGCACTCAGCAGTGGAACAACAGGCTTAACCTGATCCCAGATCCACTTTGCCAGTACTTCGCTGGTTGGGTTTTCAAGGCCGGGAATATCGTTCAGGTAGTAGTGATCAAGCCTGTCGTAGGTTGGCTTGAACGCCGCTTTCAGTTCGGCAAAGTCCATTATCCAACCGGTATGCGGGTCCACCTCGCCCGTGATTTCCAGGCGCACCATAAAGGAATGGCCATGAAGACGACCACACTTATGCCCGGCAGGAACATGGGGTAAATGGTGGGCGGCTTCAAACATGAAATCTTTAAATAAGGTGGTAGACATAATTGACTCTCTGGCTGAAAAAAAACCGCCGCATAGTAGCCGAAATGACCTTTTTTAGCATTAACTAAAACCGCCAAAAGTGATTAGGTCAGCTTTATGGGGAAAGTGCTCTGTATTTTATTATAAATATCAATGGATTAATTAACCTGTTTTACTGTTAAAAACTATAACTAAAAGAGGTTAGTTCTTTTGGTTATTTGTTATTTCCAACCTTTCTTTAATTGTTATTATCCCCGCCGTTAACCTTACTTTCTCTTCTGTTTTTAGCGCGCTGACAGGGCGTGAAAACAGCTTTGCTTTACTCTACATAATTCGGGTTGCAGGCAGGCGGCAAGCGAGCGAATCCCGATGAGCTTACACCGGTAAGTGATTCGGGTGAACGAGAACAGCCAACGCACCAGCAGCTTGAAGTATGACGAGTATTACTGGAACATAACGACGCATGACGAATCAGGTCCCACCTTCCGCTTTGCTGCCGCTGAACCCGGAGCAACTGGCACGCCTGACAGCGGCCACAACCGATCTTACCCCCACCCAGCTGGCCTGGGTTTCTGGCTATTTCTGGGGTGTCCTTAACCAGCAGTCCGCGACCGGTACGGTGGCGGCTCAGCCAGTAACCGCGGTTGAGATCCCGACCATCACGCTGATTTCAGCCTCCCAGACCGGGAATGCCCGTCGTGTGGCAGAAGCGCTGCGTGACGATTTACTGGCGGCAAAACTCAACGTCAACCTGGTCAACGCGGGCGACTACAAATTCAAACAAATCGCCAACGAAAAATTACTGGTTGTTGTGGCCTCCACTCAGGGAGAAGGTGAAGCGCCGGAAGAAGCGGTTGCCTTGCACAAATTCCTGTTCTCCAAAAAAGCGCCGAAACTTGAGGGCACCGCTTTTGCGGTCTTCGGTCTGGGCGACACGTCTTACGAATTTTTCTGCCAGGCGGGGAAAGATTTCGACAGCAAACTGGCTGAGCTGGGGGCTGAACGTCTGCTCGATCGCGTCGATGCCGACGTGGTGTACCAGGCTGCCGCCGCTGAGTGGCGTGGACGGGTTGTTGAGGCGCTGAAAGCGCGGGTGCCAAAAGAGACTTCCGCCCAGGCTGCGGTAACGGCCACCGGTGCGGTGAATGAAGTTTTCACCAGCCCTTATACTAAAGAAGAACCGCTGACCGCCAGCCTCTCTGTTAATCAAAAAATTACCGGTCGCGACTCCGAAAAAGACGTTCGCCATATCGAAATCGATCTGGGTGATTCCGGGCTGCGTTACCAGCCAGGTGATGCGCTGGGCGTGTGGTATCAGAACGATCCGGCCCTGGTGAAAGAGCTGGTGGAACTCTTATGGCTTAAGGGCGATGAGCAGGTCAGGGTGCAGGGTAAAACGTTGCCGCTGAATGAAGCCCTGCAATGGCATTTCGAACTGACGGTCAATACCGCCAATATCGTGGAGAACTACGCGACCTTAACCCGCAGTGAGTCATTACTGCCGCTGGTGGGCGATAAAGCGAAGTTGCAGCACTATGCGGTCACCACACCGGTTGTGGATATGGTGCGTTTTTCTCCGGCACAGCTGGATGCCGATGCGCTGATTAATCTGCTGCGTCCGTTGACGCCGCGCCTCTACTCTATTGCCTCTTCGCAGGCGGAAGTGGAGTCCGAAGTCCATGTGACCGTCGGCGTTGTGCGCTATGAAATCGAAGGCCGCGCCCGCGCAGGCGGCGCATCCAGCTTCCTCGCCGATCGCGTGGAAGAAGATGGCGAAGTCCGTGTGTTTATCGAACATAACGATAACTTCCGCCTGCCTGCTAACCCGCAGACTCCGGTAATTATGATTGGGCCGGGTACGGGTATTGCGCCGTTCCGTTCCTTTATGCAGCAGCGTGCGGCAGAGGGCGCTGAAGGGAAGAACTGGTTGTTCTTTGGCAACCCGCACTTTACCGATGATTTCCTCTACCAGGTTGAGTGGCAGCGTTACGTCAAAGAGGGCGTGCTGAGCCGCATCGATCTGGCCTGGTCCCGTGATCAAAAAGAAAAAATATACGTACAAGACAAACTGCGCCAGCAAGGCGCGGAACTGTGGCGCTGGATCAATGATGGCGCCCACATTTATGTCTGCGGCGACGCCAATCGCATGGCGAAAGACGTTGAGCAGGCTTTACTGGACGTGATTGCCGAATTTGGCGCGATGGACGCCGAGACGGCGGACGAATTTTTAAGTGAGCTGCGCGTAGAGCGCCGTTATCAGCGAGATGTCTACTAATGAGCGAAAAACATCCAGGGCCGTTGGTGGTCGAAGGTAAGCTGGTCGATGCCGAGCGCCTTAAACTCGAAAGCAACTACCTGCGCGGCACCATTGCCGAAGATTTAAATGATGGTCTCACCGGAGGCTTTAATGCCGACAACTTTCTGCTGATCCGTTTTCACGGCATGTATCAGCAGGACGATCGTGATATTCGTGCTGAACGTGCTGAGCAAAAGCTGGAGCCGCGTCATGCGATGATGCTGCGCTGCCGTCTGCCGGGTGGGATCATTACCACTAAGCAGTGGCAATCGATCGATGCCTTTGCGCAAAACAACACTATTTATGGCAGCATCCGCCTGACCAACCGTCAGACCTTCCAGTTCCACGGCATTCTGAAGAAGAATGTCAAACCTGCACACCAGATGCTGCATGAAGTGGGGCTCGACGGGCTGGCAACCGCCAACGACGTTAACCGTAACGTGCTTTGCACCTCTAACCCGGTTGAGTCTGAGCTGCATGCTGAAGCCTACGAATGGGCGAAGAAATTATCCGAGCACCTGCTGCCGCGTACCCGGGCCTATGCGGAAATCTGGCACGATGCAGAGAAGGTCGCCACCACCGATGAAGAGCCTATTCTCGGGAAAACCTATCTGCCGCGTAAATTCAAAACGACGGTGGTTATTCCGCCGCAGAACGATGTGGATTTGCACGCTAACGATATGAACTTCGTGGCGGTCGCCGAAAACGGCAAGCTGGTGGGCTTTAACCTGCTGGTGGGCGGTGGTCTGTCTATCGAACACGGTAATAAAAAGACCTATGCCCGCACCGCAAGCGAGTTTGGCTTCCTGCCTGTCGAGCACACGCTGGCGGTGGCTGAAGCGGTGGTGACGACCCAGCGTGACTGGGGGAACCGTACCGATCGTAAAAATGCGAAGACCAAATATACGCTTGAGCGCGTGGGCGTTGAAACCTTCAAGGCCGAAGTCGAGCGTCGGGCGGGTATTAAGTTCGAACCGATTCGCCCCTATGAGTTTACCGGACGTGGCGACCGCATTGGCTGGGTAAAAGGTATCGACAATAAATGGCATCTGACGCTGTTTATTGAGAATGGCCGTATTCTGGATTACCCGGATCGTCCGCTGAAAACCGGCCTGCTGGAGATCGCGAAGATCCATAAAGGCGATTTCCGTTTGACCGCTAACCAGAACCTGATTGTCTCGGGCGTACCGGAAAGCCAGAAAGCGAAAATTGAGAAACTGGCGCGCAGCCACGGTCTGATGAACGCCGTGACGCCGCAGCGTGAGAACTCCATGGCCTGTGTGGCCTTCCCGACCTGTCCGCTGGCGATGGCGGAAGCCGAGCGTTTCCTGCCAACCTTTATTGATAAGGTTGAGGCGGTCATGTCGAAACACGGCGTGGCTGATGAGCACATCGTTACGCGCGTAACGGGCTGCCCGAACGGCTGTGGTCGTGCGCTGCTGGCAGAAGTGGGTCTGGTGGGCAAAGCGCCGGGACGTTACAACCTGCATCTTGGCGGCAACCGTATGGGTACCCGTATTCCGCGGATGTTCAAAGAGAATATCACCGAGCCGGAAATCATCTCATCGCTGGATGAGCTGGTCGGCCGCTGGTCGAAAGAGCGGGAATCCGGTGAAGGCTTCGGCGATTTCACCGTACGTACCGGCATTATTCGCCCGGTACTCGACCCGGCGCGCGATCTCTGGGATTAACGTTATTTTGACCTCGTTCGGTACCCTTTCCCTCCGGGAGAGGGCGAGGGGAAATTTATAAGTGAGGAACCTATGTCCGTACTCGATCTCTCAGCCCTGAATGCGTTGTCGAAAGATGAGCGTGCGCTGGCACTGGCAGACACCAATGCCCAACTGGAAAAACAGACAGCTGAAGAGCGTGTCGCCTGGGCGCTGGAAAATCTGCCCGGCGAATATGTGCTGTCATCCAGTTTTGGTATTCAGGCGGCGGTGAGCCTGCATCTGGTGAATCAGATCCGCCCGGATATTCCGGTGATCCTGACGGATACAGGTTACCTGTTCCCGGAAACCTATCAGTTTATTGATGAGTTGACGGAAAAGCTCAAGCTGAACCTGCAGATTTACCGTGCGCCGCACAGCCCTGCCTGGCAGGAAGCGCGTTACGGCAAGCTGTGGGAGCAGGGCGTTGAAGGTATTGAAAAATACAACGACATCAACAAAGTCGAGCCGATGAACCGGGCTTTAAAAGAGCTTAAAGCGCAAACCTGGTTTGCCGGCCTGCGCCGTGAGCAATCCGGTAGCCGGGCCAATCTGCCGGTGCTGGGTCTTCAGCGTGGCGTCTTTAAGGTGCTGCCGATTATCGACTGGGATAACCGGACGGTTTACCAGTATCTGCAAAAGCACGGTCTGAAATATCATCCGCTGTGGGATGAGGGATATCTGTCCGTCGGCGATACCCATACCACACGTAAATGGGAACCCGGCATGGCGGAAGAAGACACCCGTTTCTTCGGCCTCAAGCGTGAGTGCGGCCTGCACGAAGGCTGATGCGTCTCGTCATTGAGTAAGACTATAAACGCCCGATTAATCCCGGGCGTTTTTTGCATTTGGGGCAGGGAAGTTATTTATCGGTGAAATAAGATAATGTGTCGGTCAGTAAAGATATTATTATTTAAAATCAATTGATTATATTTATATCATTACCAGTATTAGCGAAGGTAAACCAATGTTAACGCCAGGCAGGAGCATAACAAAGAGGCCACATTGAGGTTTAGCAGAACCTTCAGCATAATGAGGATATGCGTTTTTTACACGTGCTTTTCTGGGGGCTATATGCCGGGTGTAAATGTTCGACTCAAAAAGACAGCCAGCGTCACGCTGGCCGCAGCATTGAAAAAAGAGAGCGATGACACAGGCGCCGAACACTGGAAGCGTGAAAACAGAGCCGGGCTTCAGGAACTCAATCGCATCACCGATGAACATGGTCTTCTGTCAGACGAGTACAAAACGTTTTAATCAGACAGTACGATGTTTATCAGATCAATAGAGATCACTGCACCAGTCAAACGGCTGACATCAATACTGAGTGTTGAAGGTCATGATTATCTTGTGATGACACACGAAATGGCGAGTGTACGATTATCCCAGATTGGCGATGATGTCATGGATTTCCGCGCTACCAGTCCGGTTAGCCCAAAGCGTTTACTGTAATTGCGTTCCCCGCCTCCATCTCCGGTTCCGGACATGTCCCCTCTGACTGATTTTGCTATCGTACCCGCGCCATTATGGATGGCGGGAAATTAATAATTTAATCAGGGACATTACGATGACAAAGATTGCGCTGGCGGTGTTGCTGATGGGTGTTTCCGTCTCTTCTTTTGCGGAAACCGAAACGTGCAAACAACAGTATTTCGCTGAGATGGATTCCTTCATTGCGGAGGCATCAAAAAATGAAGCAGCAAAAGCGCAGGTTGAGGCGCTGAAGGCGCAACTTGTCGAAATTAAAAAACAGCTTGAGGCTTATCCTGCGGAGCAGCAGGATGCAGGTTGTAAACAAGCGCTGGCTGGGATGAAGCAATTGAATGCGACACTGGGTATCAAATAAGATGTACTAGCTCAGACCTGATCTGACAGTTACCGGTTATTTATACAGGTGTCTGTCAGATTAAATCTGGTTCAGATT
>NZ_CBFFRJ010000157.1:0-11205 GCF_965644225.1 Phytobacter sp. V91
CAGCTCAGCTAAGGTAAGGCTAATACAGATAAGGACTCCACTGAACCCCACCGATTAAATCGCACCTTCCCTAATAAACGCCGGGTGAGAAACTGTTTTATCCATCCTTGTTTTCCGCGCCGGCAACCAACATCGTTGCCTTTACTCATCATTACGCACAATGAAAAGAGTATATAGGGCTTCCTCCACTGCTTATTTTGCTGCATTCACAATTTGAAGATTCAGCCTGAATTTCCGCAGATATGGGGCGAATAACTATAAGTCAGGTGAATGGGCGAACAAAAAAACCGAAAAGAGGGTCATTGTGGGGAAGAACGTAGAATAATTCGCTATTTTTCTGTTAGACAAAATTGAGTCCTGGCTTCATTTGTTCATTTTTGTTTACGGATTTAGCGTTAAATTAGCCATTAATAGCGTGGTGTAAATAAAACTGTACTAATTATGGATTGAAATCTTTACTTGTTGTGGTATCGTTGTGCTCTCCTCGCTGAGGAACCTCTATCGCAAACGAGATATACAGGATCGCCATCATGCAAAAAGACGCGCTGAACAACGTACACATCACCGACGAACAGGTGCTGATCACTCCGGAACACTTAAAGGCCGAATTCCCGCTTACCGCTGAGCAGGAAGCGCAAATCGAGCAATCTCGCCAGACCATCTCCAGAATTATTTCCGGGCAGGATCCGCGTCTGCTGGTGGTTTGTGGCCCTTGCTCCATTCATGATCCGGAAACTGCGATTGAGTATGCTCGTCGATTTAAAGCCCTTGCCGCAGAGGTCAGCGATAGCCTCTATCTGGTGATGCGCGTCTATTTTGAAAAACCCCGCACCACCGTTGGCTGGAAGGGGTTGATTAACGATCCGCACATGGATGGTTCGTTTGATGTTGAAGGGGGGCTGAAAATCGCCCGTCGTTTGCTGGTTGAACTGGTCAGCATGGGTCTGCCGCTGGCGACTGAAGCGCTGGATCCCAACAGCCCGCAATACCTGGGAGACCTGTTTAGCTGGTCAGCGATTGGCGCGCGTACCACGGAATCCCAGACGCACCGTGAAATGGCGTCAGGCTTGTCGATGCCGGTTGGTTTCAAAAACGGGACTGACGGTAGCCTGGCGACGGCGATCAACGCCATGCGCGCTGCGGCGATGCCACACCGCTTTGTGGGTATCAACCAGGCAGGGCAGGTTTGCCTGCTGCAAACTCAGGGCAATCCGGATGGTCACGTTATCCTGCGTGGCGGTAAAGCGCCAAACTACAGCCCGGCCGACGTTGCTCAGTGTGAAAAAGAGATGGAACAGGCAGGACTCAAGCCGTCACTGATGGTAGATTGCAGCCATGGTAACTCAAATAAAGACTACCGCCGCCAGCCCGCAGTGGCTGAGTCGGTTGTTGCCCAGATCAAAGACGGTAACCGTTCAATCATCGGCTTGATGATTGAAAGTAATATCCACGAAGGCAATCAATCTTCTGAGCAGCCGCGTAGTGAGATGAAATACGGAGTCTCGGTGACCGATGCGTGCATTAACTGGGAAACGACAGAATCCCTGTTGCGCGAAATTAACAACGATCTGCGTAGCAGCCTTGCGGCACGTCTGGCTTAAGAGGGTGTTATGGTTGCAGAACTGACCGCGTTACGCGATCAAATAGATGAAGTCGATAAGGCGCTGCTGGAGCTGCTGGCGCGCCGTATGTCTCTGGTGGCGGAAGTGGGTGAGGTCAAAAGCAAATATGGCCTGCCAATTTACGTCCCTGAGCGGGAGACTTCTATGCTGGCGTCCCGGCGCAAAGAGGCCGAATCGCTGGGGGTGCCGCCGGATCTGATTGAAGATGTCCTGCGCCGGGTGATGCGTGAGTCCTATTCCAGCGAGAATGACAAAGGATTCAAAACCCTTTGCCCGTCATTGCGTCCGGTGGTCATCGTCGGTGGTAACGGACAGATGGGGCAGCTGTTTGCCAAAATGCTGACGCTGTCGGGTTACCAGGTGCGTATTCTGGAAAAAGAGGACTGGGCGCAGGCGCAGGATCTTGTTGCGGATGCGGGCATGGTCATCGTGAGTGTACCGATTCACATCACTGAGCAGGTGATTGCGGAGCTTCCACCTCTGCCGGACGACTGTATCCTGATTGATCTGGCATCGGTGAAATCCGGGCCGTTACAGGCCATGTTGACGGCGCATAAAGGGCCGGTATTAGGCTTACATCCAATGTTCGGGCCTGACAGCGGTAGTCTGGCGAAACAGGTCGTCGTCTGGTGTGACGGGCGCAATCCGGAAGCCTATCAGTGGTTCCTTGAGCAAATACAGGTCTGGGGAGCGCGGCTGCATCGCATCAGTGCAGTTGAACACGACCAGAATATGGCATTCATCCAGGCGCTGCGCCACTTCGCGACCTTTGCATATGGGCTGCATCTGGCAGAAGAGAACGTCCAGCTTGAGCAACTGCTGGCGCTTTCATCACCGATTTATCGCCTTGAGCTTGCGATGGTAGGGCGTTTGTTTGCCCAGGATCCGCAGTTGTATGCTGACATTATTATGTCTTCAGAGAACAACCTGGCGTTAATTAAGCGCTATTACCAGCGTTTTGGCGAGGCGATTGGCCTGCTGGAGCAAGGCAATAAGCAGGCGTTTATTGACAGCTTCCGTAAAGTGGAGCACTGGTTTGGGGATTATGCCAAACGCTTCCAGAATGAAAGCCGGGTGTTGTTGCGTCAGGCGAACGACAGCCGCCAGTAATAAAAAATGCCGTATATACTGAAAAGCCAGCGGGGTGCCGCTGGCTTTTTCATTTTAAGGGGCAGGATATGGCTGAATTACAGACCTTATTTGACTACACCGGGCATTTACCTGAGTGCCCCACATGGAGCGAAGAAGAGCAGGCGCTCTGGTGGGCCGATATTCTGCAGGGTGAACTGCATCGCTACCATCCAGCTTCCGGCGAATATAGCGTGCTCTGTTTTTCTGAGGAAGTCGGCTGTTTTGCGTTGCGTGAAAAAGGCGGTTTTATTGTTGCCATGCGCAATGCCATCTGGCTGACGGACAGGCGTGGGTTACTGGTGCAAAAAGTCTGTGATAATCCCTCGAACCCTCAGCTGGCACGCTTTAATGATGGGGGGACCGACAGCCAGGGGCGTTTCTATGCCGGTACGTTCTGGGGGCCGGGCGATTATAACGGCGCGCTGCTGGTTCGGATTGATAACGACCTGACACCTAAAGTCATTCAGTGTGATATCCATGGGGCAAACGGGCTGGCGTTTAGCCCGGACAAGCGGTGGATGTACACGTCCGATACGCCCAATGGCGTTATCTACCGTACGCCGCTCAATGAGCAGGGTGAACCAGGCAAACGTGAGGTCTTCCGTCAGTTCGGGCCGGGTGAAGGTCTTCCTGATGGCGCGGCTGTGGATGAGGAAGGATGTTACTGGAGCGCGCTGTTTGATGGCTGGCGTATCGCCCGATTTTCACCTCAGGGGGATCAGCTTGCAGAGTATCGTCTGCCGGTGCGTTGTCCGACGATGGTCTGTTTCGGCGGCCATGAGATGAAAACGTTGTTTATTACCACCACGCGAGAAAATATGGACGCGGCTGAAGTGGCGGAATATCCGTTATCCGGCGCAATCTTCACCCTGCCTGTTGCGGTGGCAGGAATGAAGAAATCGCTGTTTATCGAACGTTAAGCCGGATCGACCGGAACAACGTTTTCGCTTGGGTAGCAACCCAATACTTTTAACGAGCGGGTGATGGCGGTGAGTTCACGCAGCGCTTTTTGTACATCGGAAGATTGCAGGTTGGCCTGGATATCAAGATAAAACATCTCTTCCCACGGGTTACCGTGAATAGGGCGTGATTCAAGCTTGGTCATGATCAGATTATGGTTGCGCAGAACCAGCAAGGCCTCAACCAAAGCACCCGCCTGTTGTCCGGTGGCCATCAGCAGAGTGGTTTTCGCCGGAACCTGGTCGGAGACATCAATGGCTTTGCGCGCCAGCACCACGAAGCGGGTGATATTCTGCGTCTGATTGGCGAGATTACGTTCCAGAACCTGAAGACCATACAACGCACCACCGGCTTCGTTACCTAATGCAGCAACCAGTGGGGAATTTTCCTGCGCCACTTTTTCCATTGCCGCGGAAGTACTTTCACAATATTCAATTTTCCAGTGTGGATAGCGGTTCAGGAACTGGCTGCACTGCTGGAAGGGTTGCGGGTGACTGTAAACCGTTTTGATCGTTTCCAGATCGGTTGAGCCTGATACCAGAACGCAGTGGTCAATGGGCACGGTCAGCTCGCCGACAATCGACAGGCTGGTATGCTGTAGCAGATCGTACACATCGTTAATGGCGCCCGAACTGGTGTTTTCCAGTGGCACAACGGCGTAATCAGCCTGACCGGTTTCAACCTGGTTAAAGATATCGTGGAATTTTGGACAGCCGCTTTCAATAAACTGCTCGAAGTGGCGGGCTGCGTACTGGCGGGCGGCCAGATGCGAATAGGAGCCTTTTGGCCCGAGGAAAGCGATGCGAGCAGAATGCGGGTTAATTTTATTGAGATGCTGCTGAAGCAGTGCCTGCTGGGTAAGTACGGAATCTTCAATAATCAGCTGGAACAGGCGGGTAATATAGTGAGCGTCAAGATGATGGGCTTTGCCGAGCTGGATTAAACGTTCGAGTAAATCGCGCTCACGATCGATATCCCGCACCGGGCGATGTGAGGCCAGCTTGGCTTTACCGACTTCTACTGCCAGTTCCCGCCGTTCAGCGAGCAAAGAGAGCAATTGTTCATCTAATGAACTGATTTTTACACGTAAATCCAGTAATGGGTTTTCCGAAGTCATAGTGTTGCCTTTCTTGTTATCAAAAAAAAGGCCTCCCGTTTTGGGAGGCCTTATTGTTCGTCTTCGCATTCTTTATCACACGACGAAACGCCTCCCGGTCAGGGGAAGGTAAAAAAGAATGCGAAGAAGAACGGGACATGGTGCATGTAAATTTCCTTTAGTGAATGACAGTTAAAGTACCTGTACTGTTTTCTCTCTGTCAACAAAAAACGCGCCCGAAGGCGCGTTGCAGATTAACTCAATGGGATAAGGCTATTCTTCTTCTTCAACGAAGTCCGCATCTTTCACCGAGGTGGTAGCCCGACGCGCTTCACCTTTGTGCTGCACTTTATTGAGCTGGCGTTCCAGCTTGTTGATCAAATCGTTAATCGCGGTGTACATATCTTCATGTTTAGCGCTGGCGACCAGATGCCCGTTTGGCGTATTGATGGTGGCATCGGCGATAAAGCCCTGCGGCTCTTTGGACAGAATGATATGCGGATTAATCAAATGAGTTTGCCATTTATCTAACTTGGCGAGACGGTCTGCGACATGTTGGCGGATTGCTGGGGTGATTTCCATCTGTTTGCTGGTAATGTTCATTGTCATAAATGTTACCTCTCGTCTTTCCGTCTTGGTGAATCCAGCATACCTCGAACAATGTCAAAATGTGTGATTTAAATCACATTATTTTGTCACTTTTTGTCAAAGGAAAGGTTTTGTGAGGCAGGGCAGGAAGAGGCCAAATTTCACTTGTCGAACCCGCTATTACCCATCATAGTTGATGGGATGACTTGTAGCTAAACCGCTTCAGCGACAGTCTGAATGAATAAAAAAACGGCAGCCAGTTGGCTGCCGTTTTGCTTTTAGTAACCTCAGCTGTTGCTCGGGTTACTGGCAATAATTTTGGCGACTTTATCCGCCTGAGCGCCCATTTGCATCTGGCGATAGGCGTTTTCCATCAGCGGCAGTGCATCACGCGTTGCAGCGGTATCCGGGAAGTCACGCAGCATACCTTCAACACGGTTTACGACGGCCACCCAGGCACCGCGTTTGGTGTAGTATTCGGCAACTGAAAACTCATATTTTGCCAGGCGGTCTTTCAGGAACACAAGACGTTTGGTTGCATCGCTGACGTACTGGCTGCGTGGATAGCCACGAACCAGTTTTGAGAAATCATTAAATGCGTCACGCGCATGCTGTGGGTCGCGGTCGCTACGATCCACACCGAAAAAGCCCTGCAATGCACTATCATCCAGCGCCATGTTGGTCAGGCCACGCATGTACATGACATAATCGATGTTAGGATGCGTCGGATTCAGGCGAATGAAGCGATCGATAGCGGCCTGAGCCAGCGGCAAATCGGCATTTTTGTAATAGGCGTAAATCAGATCCAACTGCACTTGCTGTGAGTAAGGTCCGAATGGATAGCGATTATCCAGTGCTTCTAGTTGCGTTATCGCCGCCTTCCAGTTACCGTCTTGCAGTTTTTGCTGGGCAGTCGCATAGATTTCATTTGGCGGATTATCGGGCACCACTTCCTTTGAACCGGAGCAACCCGCCAAAGCCAGGCTCAACGTGGCGGCTGCCACCAGATATTTCATGCGCGTCATGACGTTTAGACTTTCCTCAAATGTTTATGCGGGAGATTGTCTCTTCCTGCTCCCGACTAAGACCAGCTACAATAGCACACTATATTATACGGCGAAGCCGTAAAACCCAACGTTAACGAAGAAGCTGTATATGGCACAACGAGTACAACTCACCGCAACGGTGTCCGAAAAACAACTCGGACAACGGTTAGATCAGGCTTTGGCCGAATTGTTCCCTGATTATTCGCGTTCGCGTATAAAAGAGTGGATCCTTGCCCAAAATGTCCAGGTAAACGGCAAGGTCTGGGACACACCCAAAGAGAAAGTATTCGGTGGCGAAAGCGTTATTATCGCTGCTGAAATTGAAGAGGAAGTCCGTTTTGAAGCACAGGACATCCCGCTCAATATTGTTTATGAAGATGACGACATCCTTGTTATCAATAAGCCACGTGACCTGGTGGTGCATCCAGGGGCGGGTAATCCTGACGGCACGGTGCTGAATGCGCTGCTGCATTACTATCCGCCGATTGTCGATTTACCGCGTGCGGGCATCGTCCATCGTCTTGATAAAGACACCACGGGGCTGATGGTGGTGGCAAAAACCATTCCGGCGCAGACACGTCTGGTGGAATCGTTGCAGTTGCGTGAAATTACGCGTGAATATGAAGCGGTGGCGATCGGTCATATGACGTCGGGTGGAACGGTAGAACAACCGATCAGTCGACATCCGACGAAACGCACCCATATGTCAGTGCATCCGATGGGAAAACCGGCCGTGACGCACTATCGCATTATGGAGCATTTCCGTGTGCATACGCGCCTGCGCTTGCGTCTGGAAACCGGACGTACTCACCAGATCCGCGTGCATATGGCGTACATCACGCATCCGCTGGTGGGCGATCAGCTGTACGGCGGTCGTCCGCGTCCACCAAAAGGTGCTTCTGAAGAGTTTATTACCGCACTGCGCAAATTTGACCGGCAGGCGCTGCATGCAACCATGCTCCGACTCTATCACCCGATTACGGGCATTGAGATGGAATGGCATGCGCCGATCCCTCAGGATATGGTGGACCTTATTGAAGCCATGC
Organism: Phytobacter sp. V91; assembly: GCF_965644225.1. Taxonomy (NCBI): domain Bacteria; kingdom Pseudomonadati; phylum Pseudomonadota; class Gammaproteobacteria; order Enterobacterales; family Enterobacteriaceae; genus Phytobacter; species Phytobacter sp. V91. Next base: position 7,490 of record NZ_CBFFRJ010000157.1, read on the forward strand.
GTGCCGATTTTGAAACTCATAAGGACGATGTGGCCTGGCTATGACCAACCTGATTATCCCCGAATGGCCGCTTCCTGCGGGAGTGGCGGCATGCAGTTCTACACGCCAGGGCGGTGTAAGCCTGCCGCCCTGGGATTCGCTGAACCTGGGCGCACATTGCGGTGATAATCTGGACCACGTTGAAGAAAACCGCAAACGTCTGTTTGCCGCAGGTGGGTTGCCAACAAAGCCAGTCTGGCTTGAGCAGGTTCATGGAAAAGAGGTACTGCCGCTCACCGATGGCCCTTATGCCAGCAAACGTGCGGATGCATCGTACAGTAATACGCCTGGTATGGTGTGTGCGGTAATGACTGCGGACTGCTTACCGGTGCTCTTTTGCAACCGGGCAGGCACTGAAGTGGCGGCAGCGCATGCTGGCTGGCGTGGTTTATGCGCAGGCGTGCTTGAAGAAACGGTCGCCTGTTTTGCCGATCGGCCGGAAAATATTCTCGCGTGGCTCGGGCCAGCCATTGGTCCGGATGCATTTGAAGTTGGCGCTGAAGTGCGTGACGCGTTTATGGCCGAGGATGTCGCTGCCGATAGCGCATTCAGGCCTGCGGGCGGCAAGTACTACGCAGATATTTACGCACTTGCTCGCCAGCGTCTGGCACGGGCAGGGGTCACCCAGGTTTTCGGCGGCGACCGTTGTACCTTCACGCAAACGCATGATTTCTTCTCGTATCGTCGCGACAAGACGACAGGTCGTATGGCAAGTTTTATTTGGCTGATATAACCTAACGAATCAAGACGATCCGGTACGTGTAACTTTCTTTTCGTATAATTCAGGTCATTCACCTTGAATAATTGAGGGATGACCTCATTTAATCTCCAGTAGCAAATTTGACCTGTTATAGGGGGGAGTTATGCGTCTGGATCGTCTTACCAATAAATTCCAGCTTGCTCTTGCCGATGCCCAGTCGCTCGCACTTGGGCACGACAACCAATTCATCGAACCACTTCATTTAATGAGCGCCTTGCTGAATCAGGAAGGGGGATCGATACGTCCTTTATTAACGTCTGCTGGCATTAATGCTGGTCAGTTGCGTACGGCTATCGATCAGGCCCTGAGCCGTTTGCCGCAGGTGGAAGGTACCGGTGGTGACGTTCAGCCGTCGCAGGAGCTGGTGCGTGTGCTTAATCTTTGCGACAAGTTGGCGCAAAAACGTGGTGACAACTTTATTTCGTCGGAACTTTTTGTTCTGGCGGCGCTTGAGTCGCGCGGAACGCTGACTGACCTGCTGAAAGCTGCGGGCGTCACTACCGCAAATCTTACTCAGGCGATTGATCAGATGCGTGGAGGTGAAAACGTGAACGATCAAGGGGCCGAAGATCAACGTCAGGCCTTGAAAAAATATACTGTCGATCTGACCGAGCGTGCCGAACAGGGCAAGCTTGATCCGGTGATTGGCCGTGATGAAGAGATCCGCCGTACTATTCAGGTATTGCAGCGCCGCACTAAAAATAACCCGGTACTGATTGGCGAGCCAGGGGTGGGTAAAACCGCCATCGTCGAAGGCCTTGCTCAGCGTATTGTTAACGGTGAAGTTCCTGAGGGACTGAAAGGTCGTCGGGTATTGTCACTGGATATGGGTTCGCTGGTGGCGGGGGCGAAATACCGTGGTGAGTTCGAAGAGCGCCTGAAAGGCGTGTTGAACGATCTCGCTAAACAGGAAGGTAATGTCATTCTGTTTATCGATGAATTGCACACCATGGTCGGCGCAGGGAAAGCGGATGGCGCAATGGATGCCGGCAATATGTTGAAACCGGCGCTGGCGCGTGGCGAACTGCACTGTGTGGGGGCCACGACGCTGGATGAGTATCGCCAGTACATCGAGAAGGATGCTGCTCTGGAGCGTCGTTTCCAGAAAGTATTTGTCGCAGAACCGAGCGTGGAAGATACCATTGCAATCTTGCGTGGTCTGAAGGAACGCTATGAGTTGCATCACCATGTGCAGATAACTGACCCGGCGATTGTCGCTGCGGCAACTTTATCGCATCGCTATATTGCCGACAGGCAACTGCCGGATAAAGCCATCGATCTTATTGATGAAGCGGCATCCAGCATCCGTATGCAGATTGACTCGAAGCCGGAAGAACTGGACAGACTTGATCGCCGTATTATCCAGCTCAAGCTGGAACAGCAGGCTTTGCTGAAAGAATCTGATGACGCCAGTAAAAAGCGTCTTGATATGCTGAATGACGAACTTTCTGATAAAGAGCGCCAGTACTCGACGTTAGAAGAAGAGTGGAAAGCGGAAAAGGCATCCCTGTCTGGTACTCAGACCATTAAAGCTGAGCTTGAGCAGGCGAAAATTGCCATTGAGCAGGCGCGGCGGGTGGGCGACCTTGCCCGGATGTCGGAGTTGCAGTACGGCAAAATACCAGAACTGGAAAAACAGCTGGAAATAGCCACGCAGTCTGAAGGCAAAACCATGCGCCTGCTGCGTAATAAAGTGACTGATGCGGAAATTGCGGAAGTGCTGGCTCGCTGGACGGGGATACCCGTCGCCCGGATGATGGAAGGCGAGCGAGAAAAACTGTTGCGGATGGAACAAGATCTCCATCATCGCGTCATTGGCCAGGATGAAGCGGTCGAAGCGGTTTCGAATGCCATTCGTCGTAGCCGGGCCGGGTTATCGGATCCTAACCGTCCGATTGGTTCGTTCCTGTTCCTTGGGCCTACCGGGGTCGGTAAAACCGAGCTGTGTAAGTCTCTGGCGAACTTTATGTTTGATAGTGATGATGCGATGGTGCGTATCGATATGTCTGAGTTTATGGAGAAGCACTCTGTTTCCAGACTGGTTGGCGCGCCTCCGGGATATGTGGGTTATGAAGAAGGCGGCTATTTAACGGAAGCGGTTCGTCGTCGTCCTTATTCTGTCATTCTGCTGGATGAAGTAGAGAAAGCGCATCCTGATGTGTTCAACATTCTGTTGCAGGTGTTGGATGATGGGCGCCTGACCGATGGACAGGGAAGAACAGTCGATTTTCGTAACACGGTTGTCATCATGACTTCGAACCTGGGTTCCGACTTGATTCAGGAACGTTTCGGCGAGCTTGACTATAGCCACATGAAAGATTTGGTGCTGGGTGTTGTGAGCCACAGTTTCCGCCCGGAATTTATCAACCGTATTGATGAAGTGGTGGTGTTCCATCCTCTGGGTGAGAAACACATTGCTTCTATTGCGCAGATCCAACTGCAGCGGTTGTACAAACGCCTGGAAGAACGTGGCTATGAGGTTCACATTTCTGATGATGCACTGAAACTGTTAAGCGAGAATGGTTACGACCCGGTATATGGTGCGCGGCCACTTAAACGTGCGATTCAGCAACAGATTGAGAACCCTCTGGCACAACAAATTCTTTCCGGAGAGTTGATTCCAGGAAAAAGTGTGCTGCTTGAAGTCAACGATGGCCGAATAGTGGCAGTGCAGTAAATCACAAAACAACAAAAACGGGCCCTGAGGGGCTCGTTTTTGTTTAAAAACCAGGCAAAAATAGTTGTTCAGTGTATGGTTTGCCTGGAAAGTGAGCGATCGATAAGTTTTTTGCATTTTATACTTGTCAGCCCGGAATAAATCCCTATACTGCGCCTCCACTGACACGGCGGATGTGAATCACTTCACACTAAGTAGCCGGTTCGGTTGAAGAGAAAAGCGAAAATAAGCGCTTGACTC
>NZ_CBFFRJ010000158.1:0-11131 GCF_965644225.1 Phytobacter sp. V91
TCCCTGTTGTGGAAGCCGTTATAGTGCCGCAGATTAAGGATCGGTCAACCGATCCTTAACTGATCGGCATTACCCATTTCGGGGCCTTCTCTGTTTGCAGCTCAGAGTGTCTGTGACGGTGGGGCTTCATGTCGGGTGACATCCACCGGCATCCCGGAGCGGACTTCTATGGCATGATCAAATACTTCAGCTTCACTTTGTGGCGCATTCCTGAAGGCTTGCATGGCTGCATTCAGGGCGATGGGTAACAGCTGCGGGTCATCATCAATAGATTTTGATAATGGCTGATGCACTTCAACAAGCCTGGTGCCGTTGGGTTCGACGGAAGATTTAATTGGGGTATTGATGATATTCACTTTTGTCCCTGGCGTCACAACGTTGAACAAGGCCAGGATGTCGTTATCACGCAGGCGAATACAGCCAGAGCTGACGCGCATACCTATGCCGAAATCGGCGTTAGTGCCATGGATCAGATAGACACCACCATAAGCTGCAAGGCGAATCGCATGATGGCCCATTGGGTTGTCCGGACCAGCAGGTAATACCGCAGGTAAATCAATACCCTGGGCTTTATAGCGAGCACGAATATTCGCGGTTGGCGTCCAAGTGGGGTTTGCCCGTTTATCCGACACGGTGGTCACCATGGTTGGCGTCAGAGTATCGCTATCCAGTTGGCCGATGCCGATGGGGTAAACGGTCACTTCATTTTTACCTGGCGGATAGTAATAAAGACGCAGTTCGGCGAGATTAATCACGATGCCCTGACGCGGCGCATCCGGCAACAGGGTTTGCAGCGGAATAGTCAGCACGCTTCCGGCGCGCGGTACATAGGGATCGACCCCCGGATTTGCCTGCAATAGCGCCAGAAATCCCACATTGTATCTTTTGGCTATTGCCTCCAGCGATCCGCCGTCGTTTTCCACCACGTGGTAACGGTTTTCCCCGACCACCCGGCTACCTGCCGCTGGCAGAGGCCAGGTGTTGGCTCTGGCGGGCAGCAGCAGCGAACTGACGATCAGCAATGCCCAGAGAACGAAATGCGAATGTTTTATCATTATCATAATCCATATAAATCATAAGGTTATTTTTATGAAACTGTGCTCTGGAATTATGGCCGGGGGTTGTGTCGGGAAGTGCAGGAAGAGTGCAAAGTGTTTGTAAATATTGCCGTGAAATACCGGGCCAGACTGGACGCTGGCCCGGTTGAATGATCAGGCTATCGCGTTCTGCTCCAGTTGCTGCATAAAGCTGCGCACCCAGTCTAAACGGTTTTTGCGCTCCGCCAGATCCTGGAAGAACTTGAGGCGCGTCGGGCCGTCGAGGCGGAAGTGCTGCGGTTGTTTTTGCAACAAACCAATCAACCACGCCGGATTGACATGGTTCTTCTCATTAAACTCAATGCTGCCGCCTTTTTCATTGCCTTCCAGTTTGCGGATCCCCAGTTTTTGCGCCTGCTGACGCAGACGGGCAATATCCAGCAGCGTACGTGCCGCATCCGGCAGCAGACCAAAGCGGTCGATCAGCTCCACTTTAATTTCATCCAGCTCGTTTTCATTCTTCGCGCTGGCGATCCGCTTGTAGAAAGAGAGCCGCGTGTTGACGTCAGGGATAAAATCATCCGGCAGCAGAGAAGGCATGCGTAATTCGACTTCGGTCTGCTGGCTGGTGAGATCCTCCAGCGACGGCTCACGACCGGCCTTCAGGGCATCGACGGCGCTTTCCAGCAGTTCCATATAGAGTGAGAAGCCGATGGTTTCCATCGATCCGCTCTGATCTTCCCCCAGTAACTCACCGGCGCCACGGATCTCAAGGTCATGGGTCGCCAGCGCAAAACCTGCCCCCAGGTCTTCCAGCGAAGCAATAGCCTCCAGCCGTTTTTGGGCATCGGTGGACATGGCTTTCGGATGCGGCGTCAGTAACCAGGCATAGGCCTGATGATGAGAACGGCCAACGCGACCACGAAGCTGATGAAGCTGGGCGAGGCCAAAGTGATCTGCCCGCTCAATAATGATGGTGTTGGCGGTTGGGATATCGATCCCGGTTTCAATGATGGTGGTACAAACCAGCACATTAAAACGCTGATGGTGGAAATCGTTCATCACCCGTTCAAGCTCACGCTCGCGCATCTGGCCGTGACCAATGGCAATCCGCGCTTCCGGTACCAGTTCTGCCAGCCGATCGGCGGCTTTCTGGATATTTTCGACATCGTTATAGAGATAATAGACCTGGCCGCCACGCAGTACTTCACGCAGGATCGCTTCGCGCACCACCAGATTGTCATACTGGCGAACAAAGGTTTTCACTGCCAGACGACGAGCCGGCGGGGTGGCGATGATCGACAGATCGCGCATACCGCTCATCGCCATATTCAGGGTTCGTGGGATAGGCGTCGCAGTGAGGGTCAGAATATCGACATCGGCCCGCATGGCCTTAATCCGCTCTTTATGACGGACGCCAAAGCGGTGCTCTTCGTCGACCACCAGCAGCCCCAGGTCTTTTAACTTCACATCGCTTTGCAGCAATTTATGGGTGCCAATCAGAATGTCGATTTTGCCGTCCGCGGCCTGCTCCAGAATCTGCGTCTGCTCTTTGGCGCTACGGAAGCGGGAAAGCATCTCAATGCGTACCGGCCAGTTGGCAAAACGATCGCGGAAGTTGTCGAAGTGCTGCTGCGCCAGCAGGGTGGTCGGCACCAGCACCGCGACCTGCTTATTATTCTCAATCGCCAGGAAGGCTGCACGCATTGCCACTTCTGTTTTGCCGAAGCCCACATCGCCGCACACCAGTCGGTCCATCGCCAGCGGCTGACACATATCGCTCAATACGGCATTGATGGCCTGGGCCTGATCCGGAGTCGTTTCAAAGGGGAAACTGTCGCAGAACAGTTGATACTGCTCGCGGTCGTGTTTGAAAGCAAAACCGGCTTTTGCTGCACGCTGGGCGTAGATATCCAGCAGTTCGGCGGCCACGTCACGCACTTTTTCTGCCGCTTTTTGCCGCGCGCGCGACCAGGCATCGCTGCCCAGTTTATGCAATGGCGCATTCTCTTCGGCACCGCCTGCATAGCGGCTAATCAGATGCAAAGAGGAGACGGGGACATAGAGTTTGGCGTCACCGGCGTAGGTCAGCATCAGGTATTCACCTTTGATGCCACCGGCTTCGAGGGTCGTCATACCCGCATAACGACCAACTCCGTGCTCAAGATGGACCACCGGCTGACCTGTATGCAGTTCCGCCAGATTGCGGATCAGGGTATCCGGATTGATGGTCCGGCGGCTGTCCTGACGGCGACGGGCAACGCGCTCACCCAGCAGGTCGCTTTCACAAATCAGTGCCCGGTTACGCAGGGTATCGATAAAGCCATGTTCGGCAGCCCCCACGATCAGATAGCGACCGCTTTTTTCAGCATCATCAAGATGCAAAATTTGCTTCGGCGCGACCTTGATTCGCGCCAGCAGTTCTCCCAGCGCTTCACGACGGCCTTCACTTTCAACCGAAAAGACCACCGGCCCGCTAAAGGACTCAAGGAATTTACGCAGGTTGTCCAGCGGTGACTTCTGCTGGGCCTGAACCGCAAGATCCGGCAAGCGCTGATAGCCAAGGTTGGTATGGGCCGCTTTGTCGCTCAGATGTTCAGTTTTTAACTGTACGCGGGGCCAGCGTTTGAGTTCGCTGAACAGCTCATCCACCCGCAACCATAATAGTTCAGGCTCCAGCAACGGACGCATCGGGTCCACGCCACGGTTTTCAAAACGGGCCTGGGTTTCCTGGCTAAAGCGCCCGGCGCTGGTTTCGAGATCCCCCGTATTCACAAGCAGGGTACTGGCCGGGAAATAGCTGAACAGAGAGGGCAGGGGTTCGCTGAAAAATAGCGGCTGCCAGTATTCGATCCCGGTTGGCAACGTGCCTTTACTCACCTGCTGGTAAATATGTTCGGCATCGCGTTTAACGTCGAACCTGTCACGCCACTGGCTTCTGAACAGCTCAATAGCGTTTTTGTCCGTCGGGAATTCATGGGCAGGCAGCAGATTAATGGCGTCGACTTCTTCCAGCGTGCGCTGGGTGTCGGCGTCAAACAGACGCAGGCTGTCAATTTCATCATCAAAGAAATCGAGGCGATAGGGCTGCGGACTGCCCATCGGGAAGAGATCCAGCAGTGCGCCGCGGGTGGCGTATTCACCGTGCTCCATGACCTGATCGACATGGCGATAGCCTGCGCTGTCGAGTTGTGCCCGCAGTGCATCCCGGGACAGACGCTGCCCTTTTTTCATCACCAGCGCGTGACCGTGCAGATAGCTGTGCGGGCAGACGCGCTGCATTAGCGTATTGACTGACACAATCAAAACGCCGCGCTGCATGGTGGGAAGCTGATAGAGCGTCGCCAGTCTTGAGGAGATGATCTCCTGGTGTGGCGAGAAGCTGTCGTAGGGGAGCGTTTCCCAGTCGGCAAGGTTTATCACCATGCTCTGGGTGAACTGGGCTACCTCATCCTGCAAACGCAGAGCGTTTTGCATATCCGGAGCAATTAACACCACCGGGCCTTTGTGGCGGGTGATAATTTCAGCCACTTCTGTCGCACACGCAGAACCAGTCAGTTCGCCAAGCTGGCGGTGATCGCCAGCTTTTACGGGCAGGGAATAACGGTATTGTTCAGGCATAGATAGAGTCAGAGTCTCTTAAGGATATGCCCTGATATGGGGGCATATCGCTGATACGCAATCCCTTTATTATCCGCAATTGTGCCCGGTTCGCCAACCTCAACGCATCGCTTTAACACAGTGACGGTGCCGGGCGTAGCTTCGCAGGCGGCGTGAAAAAAAGATCCGCAAACAGCAGGGCGGAAAGTTTACGCACCCCCAGGCCTACCAGCGTGCAGGCTAACAGACTGAGAAACGGATAGCTCAGCAGCAGCGCAAGCTCCAGCGCCGGCGGCCAGCGTTCAGCATTCAGCGGAGCCAGCAACGCCAGACTAAACGCCTCAATCAGAATGCGGTGAGTGGTGTAGATTGCCAGGGTGTTAGTGCCAACAATATTGAGCAGCGAGCTTTCACTGGCGCCAAAGCGGGTTTCAAATGCATAGAACAGCCGCAAGATACCCACCACGGAAAACAGGCTTAGCAATAAAGGAACATTTAGAAACCACAGCGCGATTGCGGCGAACAAACCAGGGATGAGGATCAGGGCGTAACGACGCAGGGGCAGGGTTTTGACCCACTCCATAAGCGTTGCGCCATACCAGGCGCCCAGGCTGTAGTAGATCATGTTGCGCAGGACGCTGTTCATCCCCCACCACGGCAGCGGCAGGAAGTTGATGGCGATACTCATCAACCCCATGGCGAGCAGGGCAGGTAAAGCCCAACGGCTGACCAGTTTGCAGACGATAAAATAGACCACCAGCGCGTAGAGGTACCAGAGGCTGGTGCTGGCGGTGAGCATACCGTGCAGAAATTCGCTGATGTTGTCGGCGTAAGCCGCGTTGGCGGCATTGCTCAAATCACGCTCCGGGGCCAGCCAGGCATTAATCTGGCTTAGCGCCAGCCACTGGATGATGCCCCAGAGCATCAGAACGTAAAATATCTGCCAGATCCGTTTATCGAGCGTCTCTTTCCAGGGAACGTCCGCGACGTAGCGGCGGATCAGGAAACCTGAGATAAAGAAGAACACTGGCATACGAAAGGGGGCAAGGTAGAGATTGAAGTAAATCCAGCACTTCGAAAGGGTCTGCGACCAGAGGTGTCCAAAGGCGAGAAGGTGCGGGTAGAAGGTGATAACCGAGTGGTAGATAACCACAAGGCAGATGCATAACCCTTTGATCTGATTAATCCATAATGTCTTTTTTTTCATCATTGTTTGCCATTTACGTTGCCATAGTTCAGGCAGTTAATCCTGGCGGGTGAAGGGCCGGGTGTAATGGGAAACCGTCTGTATTTGGTTATTTTCAGATTAGGATCAGGTTAAGTCCGGGGGGCCGCTGGCGCATTTCTTCGAACATAGCGCGAAATAGCAAATTGATTTCTCGGATTTTTTCCCCCGCCCTGAGAACTTCGCTTACGGTTTCGCTCATTTACGCTCCCCGCTTTCGCTTATATAATCCTGAGTCTGCTACCAGCAATCAGACGGATTTCATGTACCAACCTGTCACTCTATTTATCGGCCTGCGTTATATGCGTGGGCGAGCAGCAGACCGCTTTGGTCGCTTTGTTTCCTGGCTGTCGACTATCGGCATTACGCTTGGCGTGATGGCGCTGGTGACCGTGCTGTCAGTCATGAATGGCTTCGAACGTGAGCTGCAAAATAACATCCTGGGGCTGATGCCGCAGGCCCTGGTATCGGCGCAAAACGGCTCGATCAATCCGCAACAGCTTCCCGCAAGCGGGCTTAAGTTACAGGGCGTTAACCGTGTTGCGCCGCTGAGCACCGGTGATGTGGTGCTGCAAAGCGCGCGCAGCGTGGCGGTGGGGGTGATGTTGGGTATCGATCCGGCACAAAAAGATCCGCTGACTCCTTTTCTGGTGAATGTGCAGCAATCCAGCCTCGAGGCCGGTCAGTACAATATTATTCTCGGCGAAGGGCTTGCCGGGCAGCTTGGGGTAAACCGCGGCGATCAAATTCGTCTGATGGTTCCTTCAGCCAGCCAGTTCACGCCGATGGGGCGTTTACCGAGCCAGCGCCTGTTTACCGTCGTCGGTACTTTTGCCGCCAGCAGCGAGGTGGATGATTACCAGATGCTGGTCAATATCCAGGATGCTTCGCGTCTGCTGCGCTACCCGGCGGGAAACATTACTGGCTGGCGACTGTGGCTGGATGCGCCGTTGCAGGTTGATGCGCTAAGCCAACAAACCTTACCGCAGGGGACGAAATGGCAGGACTGGCGTGAGCGCAAAGGCGAGCTCTTCCAGGCCGTGCGCATGGAAAAAAATATGATGGGACTGCTGTTAAGCCTGATTGTGGCGGTCGCGGCATTTAACATCATCACTTCCCTTGGACTGATGGTGATGGAAAAACAGGGCGAAGTGGCGATTCTGCAAACCCAGGGGCTGACGCCGCGCCAGATTATGGCTGTCTTTATGGTGCAGGGGGCCAGTGCCGGTATTATTGGCGCGCTGCTCGGTGCCGTGCTGGGGACGCTGCTGGCGAGCCAGTTGAATAACCTGATGCCGATTATCGGCGCGCTGCTTGACGGCGCAGCCTTACCTGTGGCCATCGATCCGCTTCAGGTGGTGGTGATTGCGCTGGTGGCGATGGCCATTGCGCTGCTTTCTACGCTGTACCCTTCCTGGCGCGCTGCCGCCACTCAACCCGCTGAGGCTTTACGTTATGAATAATATCCTGCTGCAATGCGACAACCTGTGCAAACGCTATCAGGAAGGCAACGTGCAAACTGATGTCCTGCACGATGTGAGTTTTAGCGTGGGCAAGGGGGAAATGTTGGCGATTGTTGGGACGTCCGGCTCCGGGAAAAGTACGCTGCTGCATCTGTTGGGCGGCCTGGATACGCCAACCTCCGGCGATGTGGTGTTTGATAACCAGTCCATGAGCAAACTGTCGTCAGCGGCCAAAGCGGAACTGCGTAACCGTGAGCTCGGATTTATCTACCAGTTTCACCATCTGCTGCCGGACTTCACGGCGCTGGAAAACGTTGCCATGCCGCTGCTGATTGGCAAACATAAACCAGCTGAAATCGACAAACGCGCCCGCGAAATGTTGCGCTCGGTCGGGCTTGAGCATCGTGCCAGCCACCGTCCTTCTGAACTTTCCGGTGGGGAACGTCAGCGTGTGGCGATTGCCCGCGCGCTGGTTAACAACCCGCGTCTGGTGCTGGCGGATGAGCCGACAGGTAACCTTGATGCCCGCAATGCCGACAGTATTTTCCAGCTGCTTGGTGAGCTGAACGCCTCTCAGGGGACCGCTTTTCTGGTGGTGACCCACGACCTGCAACTGGCGAAGCGCATGAACCGCCAGATGGAAATGCGTGACGGACGCCTGACCACCGATCTCACCCTGATGGGGGCGGAGTAATGTCCTCATCGCTTTCCTTACTGATTGCCCTGCGCTTTAGCCGGGGCCGTCGCCGTAGCGGCATGGTGTCGCTGATCTCGATTATTTCTACCGTCGGGATTGCCCTCGGCGTGGCGGTGCTGATTGTTGGTCTGAGCGCGATGAACGGCTTTGAGCGTGAACTTAACAACCGCATTCTGGCGGTGGTGCCTCACGGTGAAATCGAACCGGTTAACCAGCCGTGGAATAACTGGAACGACGCGCTGGCAAAAGTGGAGAAGGTTCCGGGTATTCTGGCGGCTGCGCCCTATGTTAATTTCACCGGACTCGTGGAGAGCGGGACCAACCTGCGCGCCATTCAGGTCAAAGGGGTTAATCCGCAACAGGAGTCGCAGCTGAGTGCATTGCCGCGCTTTATTCAGGCTGATGCCTGGCAGGCATTTAAGCCCGGCGAGCAGCAGATAATCCTGGGTAAAGGTGTTGCAGATGCCCTGAACGTGAAACAGGGCGACTGGGTATCCATTATGATCCCCAACGCCAGCAGCGAGAGTAAATTGCTGCAACCCAAACGCGTCAGACTGCATGTTACCGGGATACTGCAGCTGAGTGGTCAGCTCGATCATGCTTTTGCTATGGTTCCCCTGGCTGATGCCCAGCAATATCTGGATATGGGCAGCAGTGTGACCGGTATCGCCATCAAAGTGAACGATGTCTTCAACGCCAGCCAGCTGGTGCGTAACGCCGGTGAAGTGACCAACAGCTATGTGTATATCAAGAGCTGGATTGGCAAGTATGGCTATATGTACCGCGACATTCAGATGATCCGCGCCATCATGTATCTGGCGATGGTGCTGGTGATCGGCGTCGCCTGTTTCAATATCGTTTCCACCCTGGTAATGGCCGTCAAAGATAAGAGCAGTGACATTGCGGTGCTGCGTACGCTGGGGGCGAAGGATGGCTTGATCCGCGCTATTTTCGTCTGGTACGGCCTGCTGGCGGGTTTACTGGGAAGCCTGTGTGGCGTGGTGATTGGCGTGGTGGCGGCGCTGCAACTGACATCGATTATTAATCTGATACAGAAGGTGATTGGCCATCGGTTCTTGTCGGGTGATATCTATTTTATCGACTTTTTACCTTCAGAACTGCATGTCCTTGACGTGGTTTATGTGCTGGTAACGGCGCTGTTGCTTAGTCTGCTGGCCAGCTGGTATCCGGCGCGACGCGCCAGTAATATCGATCCGGCGCGAGTCCTTAGCGGTCAGTAAACCTGGCTTTTCAGGGAGGGTGGATGTATTACGGATTTGATATTGGCGGCAGCAAAATTGCGCTCGGGGTCTTTGACGAGACCCGGCGTTTGCTATGGGAAAAGCGTATTGCCACGCCGACTGACAGCTACGCCACATTTTTACAGGCTATCGCCCAACTGGTGGCCGAAGCCGACAGCCGCTTTGCTTGCCAGGGTAGCGTCGGGGTCGGTATTCCGGGGATCCCGCAAACCGCCGATGGCTCCCTGTACGCCACCAATGTTCCCGCCGCCAGCGGCAAACCCTTGCTTCGCGATCTCAGCGTATTGTTGGGGCGTAAGGTGCGGATCGACAACGACGCCAACTGTTTTACCCTCTCCGAAGCCTGGGATGATGAATTTCGCCAGTACCCGCTGGTGATGGGATTAATACTGGGCACCGGGGTGGGTGGCGGGCTGGTGGCAAAGGGCAAATCGCTGACCGGCCGCAGTTTTATCACCGGCGAATTTGGTCATATCCGGCTGCCGGTGGATGCGCTGACCCTGATGGGCTTTGATTTCCCCTTAACCCGCTGTGGTTGCGGCAAGCTGGGCTGTATTGAGAATTATTTGTCCGGGCGTGGTTTTGCCTGGCTGTATCACCATGTCTATGGTGAGACGCTCACCGCCCCGCAAATTATTGCGCGCCAGCAGCAGGGCGATGCCAGAGCCCAGGCCCATGTGGAACGTTATGCCGACCTGCTGGCCGTGTGTCTTGGCAATATACTGACTATAGTGGATCCGGATCTGCTGGTCATTGGCGGCGGTTTGTCGAATTTCTCCGCGTTGACTACCCTGTTAGCACCGCGGCTTCCAGCCAGCCTGCTACCCGTAGCCCGGGTTCCTCGTATTGAAATTGCCCGTCACGGCGATGCGGGCGGCATGCGAGGCGCGGCGTTTCTTCACCTTACTGATTAATCCTGAGAGGATGATATGCAATCTCGTCGGTCACATCGTCTCAGCCGTTTTCGCCGTAATAAACGCCGCCTGCGTGAGCGCTTACGCCAGCGGATCTTTTTTCGCGATGATACTGTGGTGCCGGAAGTTATGGATAAACCAAGAGTCGTGGTACTGACCGGGGCGGGTATTTCTGCCGAATCCGGGATCAGGACGTTCCGTGCAGCGGACGGCCTGTGGGAAGAGCATCATGTGGAAGATGTCGCCACGCCGGAAGGGTTCGCCCGCAATCCTCAGCTGGTGCAGTCCTTTTATAACGCCCGTCGTCGGCAGCTTCAGTTGCCGGAAATCGCGCCCAATGCTGCCCATCTGGCGCTGGCAAAGCTTGAAGAGGCGCTGGGTGACCGCTTTTTGCTGGTGACGCAAAATATCGACAATCTGCATGAGCGCGCCGGTAATAAGCACATTATTCATATGCATGGTGAACTGCTGAAAGTGCGCTGTAGTCAAAGCGGGCAGGTGCTGGACTGGACGCAGGATGTTGCCGCCGATGATAAGTGCCACTGCTGCCAGTTCCCCGCGCCGCTGCGTCCGCATGTGGTCTGGTTTGGCGAGATGCCGCTGGGTATGGATGAGATTTATCATGCGATCTCAATGGCTGATATCTTTATCGCCATTGGCACCTCAGGGCATGTTTATCCTGCGGCTGGCTTTGTGCACGAGGCAAAACTGCACGGCGCGCACACCGTTGAACTGAACCTGGAACCGAGTCAGGTGGGCAGTGAATTTGAAGAGAAACAGTACGGGCTGGCGAGTGCGGTGGTACCGGAATTTGTTGATAAGTTACTAAAAGGGCTATGAATAACCTCTCTCCCCAGGGGCTGAGGAATCCCCAGAAAAAGTGAAAGGCACGATGAAGTGTGATCTACTGGTTGCGCTAACAAATCAGAAGAG
>NZ_CBFFRJ010000159.1:0-10953 GCF_965644225.1 Phytobacter sp. V91
GGGCATCGTGAAAAATCTATGGCAAAGAAAGCCTTATGTTCTCATAACTGACGATTAAATCGCACCTTCCTTAATAATAGCTATTATGTTTACTATACCATGGTGAAAGTAGATGCTTAAGATAATACAGTACTGATGAAAATTCATACTCTGACTAATCGCTATTATAAAAACATCAAAGAATTTCGCTATGTGAAATCTAATTTCTTTTCGAGCATTCTATCAGATATAACAAGCTTTATCTTATGAGTGTTAACTCATAAGATAAATATCATCTCAAAATAAAGTTAAAAGCAGTAAGTAAAACATTAATGCTCAAGAGTTAAATTTGATTTTCTTAAAATAAATATGCTATTAAAAAAATAAAACAAAAAGGAAAATCAGAGAATGAATAATATTAAAATCATTACGCTATTTAACGCTAACAAAAAGGTACCATTTATGACCTGTATGGTTAAAGGCATTGAAGAAAACAAACACGGGATAAAACTTATCCTAGAAAATGGCAATAACATCTTTGTTAAAGATTACGACTATTTCTTCCTGTCAGAATCTGCAAATGAACATGATAAAGAACGTATGGTAAATGTATTTGGGAGATTGATTTCTGAACTCAGCCAAGTCAGCGAAGAAACAATAAAATCTCTGATTTCAGAGACCAATACCTACAACAGCCAGCATCCCAACACACCCGTTAGTGTTTTGGATGATTACTATTACTGCGGTAGGGTAAAAGCTAATGCTCCAGATGAATCCGCACTGATGAATGCACTTGGCCTACAGGATCTACGTAGGGCCATAGCTGAAGATAACTTTTTATCTGAACTGGAAGCCTCTGGCGGTATCGTGCTTCACATGGACATGGGCTATCCAGTAGCTGAATACAAAGGTGCAGACATCAGGATAGCTATAGAGCCGATAAACCTTGCTCATATGCGAGATCTGACCAATGGCTATGTGGTAACGTTCAGGAACGGTGAGTTTGAGCATGAGATGGATGGCGTTCTCTATGAGACGTTATCTCAGGCTGTTGATAGGTTTAAGATCGCTGTTGTGTTGTGTGAAGATAAATCTTAATCGAGCATTTAATTTTCATAAGACTTCTTGTTTTATCCCCTCAAATGAGGTTTAATAATCGGAAGTTAGCAGCGGGGACAATGTTATGCTAGATCAAAAAATTTATATGGAACAGCAGGCTACAGATAAACTAGGCGTGATGGGGTTATCTGTTGATGATTTTGTATTCGCTATTTCCAGAGCTATCTATGAGAGCCGTCGTAGTTCGCCGTTGCATCCAAAAACAGGGGCTATGACATATGGTTGGCTGGAAATGGTCGCAGCCTTCAGGGAAAGTGTTCTATCGGATAGCAGAGGATGGAATTATACAAGGGACAGTGGTCTTGAGTATACGGTAAATTCAGCTCTGGGTTTGAGTATTATTATTACCAGTGGTGATAAGGACACAGGTTTATTGGATGGATTTCCCAAAACAAAAAATTGTAAAGGGGCTGCGACTGCAGATTTAGTATCTCGAAATTTAGATTTATTCTCTTCTAATGATTTTGATGTTAATTCAGAAATCGAAGAGATCTCTATAGACTCAACTAAATCCTATGTTTTCCTCTATTTCTTTGACCATGCAACTAAAGAAGTTCGATGCGAGATTTCTTTGCCGAGTGGAATGAATGGTTTCAACGGACACAATAAAATAGCTCATTGGTCAGAAAGAATAATTCTTCCTTCTGTTCCGTTTACTGCGGCGATTGAAACTCCTAACAAAGAATTCAATGATCAAATCGATATTGATGTATCTCGTAAGTGATTGGTAGAAAAATGGAGATTAATCCTGAACGATTGAAACTTGCTCGTTTACGTAGAAAAATGACTTACAGCGCATTAGCTACGGCAACAGGGCTTTCTTCTAAATCTGTGGCAGAGTATGAAAAATATGATTCTCTGTTTAGCCCAAGTGAGCAAACGTTGAGCATTTTGGCTAGCATCCTTGGTTATCCAGTAAGTTTCTTTTATGGTAAGGAAGTAGATTTTGTTGATCCATCAACAGTTTCTTTTCGCTCACTAAAAAATTTAAAAGCTGCAGAGCAACATGCAGCAGAAGCTGCGGGTAGTTTAGGTGTAATAATTAATAATTATTTCGAAGATATATTTAATCTTCCCTGTCTGAATATCCCTAATTTGAGAGACTATGAACCCGAAGTAGCCGCTGAGATTGTTAGGGAAAAATGGGGGTTGGGTGTCAAAAGTATTTCGAATATGGTTCATTTATTAGAAGCTAATGGCGTCAGAGTATTTTCTTTAGCTGAGAACACTCTTGATGTTGATGCTTTCTCCTTTTGGAAAAACGATACGCCATATGTTTTCTTAAATACTCAAAAAACAGGTGAACGAAGCCGCTTCGACGCAGCTCATGAACTTGGACATCTTGTTCTCCACCGGCATGGCTCTCCTCAAGGAAAAAGTGCAGAGGAAGAGGCTGATAACTTTGCTTCAGCTTTTTTGATGCCTAAGCGGACAATATTAGCAACAAAGATGGCATTTCCAACCTTGGATGGAATCATTTCGATCAAAGGAAATTGGCTTGTCTCATCTGTAGCACTTATTGTAAGGATGAAGAATGTCGGTATACTGACTGAGTGGCAATACAGATCGCTAATGGTCGAAGCGACGAAGCGTGGGCTTCGAAAAAGTGAGGTTAACGGAATAGCCAGAGAGAGGTCATTAATTATCGATAAATTGCTTTCTTCTCTAAAAAAAGAAGGGATAGGGATATTCGGGCTTTCTAAAATGTTATCCATCCCTACCGATGAGTTAACACATTTGCTTTTCAGACCGACAGTTATTAATGGAGATGGACTAAATATAGGCAGCTCAAACAATAAACCTTCTCTTAAGCTAGTTTGATTAAGTATTATTTAATAGCACAGAAATAACCTTTATAATCAATGATGTATAGCGCCTGCTAATGATGTAGGCGCTGTTTTTAAAGATTTAATCCAACAACCCACGCGAAACCTTACTCGCCGTCTGACTGAAATTATATCGATCAACAACATTCCCCTTGAACCAAATCTCTAACGAATTCATATGTGCTGTGCTGCTGTTCTTCAGCAGGGCCAGACCGGGAATGTAGTTCGAGATCTGGCTCTCGCCTGACATGCTGGAGTAGGACCACATTTCCTGTCCATCATTGGTGGCTCGTGTTTGTGGCTCCCCGAATGCGTTAATAACATCTTGCTGGGTAGTTTTCCCTTTAACTATTTTGTTTTTTACGGTTTGTTGCGATTCGTCTTTCAGGGATTTGTTGCCATAGGTGGTGCAAGCGGTAAGAGGCAGGATCACCAACGCAGCGATAAACAGTTTTTTCATGTTAACTCCATATAAACAGTAAACGTAAAAATAGGCGCAAAGAATCCGGGGCCAGCGTTGTGCCGCATCTGGCTATTAAGACTCATGTAAATCAATAGTGAAGAAAGCCGCTTATCAGAAGCCTATGAGTTTTTCTATCTAATCAGCTAACGGCATCCCTCATGGTTGTTTTCCCTGATGCTGCATTAATAAAGGCCAAGAAAGGGCCATCGGGCAGTGCTGGTTGTTGGTCATAGGGTTTGACGTTCTATCCCTACATACCAGCGAATAAACGCTCCAGTGATCCTTCTGTTTACTTTATCCAGTAACGATTCATCTAGCAAGAAAATGATCGATATTGCAGATCAATAAATGCATATTGATAGTCTATGTCGATTAAAAATGCTATATCGATCGGTATTTTAATTGATATAATCGATCAAATAATAAAATACGATAGTTAATATCTATCATTATTTTGATTTTGATCGTTACAAACGATATGACGGCCCTCAAAAATAATTGAATCCTATCAATTGGTTAATCAGGTGGTTTTGCCGTGTTATGCCAGTAAGAACAAGGTTCAACGATTACAGATGCGCAGCAGACTACCTCTACATAACAGCATTTTTGATTATCAGGATGGATAGGAAGATGAAGAAGGTTTTACTGGTTACTTGCACGGCTCTTGCTTTGGTGGGATGTGGTGAAAAAGGCGACTTTGAAAAGGCTATCAACGCGAAAATTTCAAAATCAAAGGTGTGCTACTCACTGCAAAACAATGACTTTGCTTTCAACAAAGGTTTTCCAGTAAAGGTTAATCATGGCTACCGTTCTGCTGGATACAATGCCAGCGATGAAATCCTGAACGGGCTTGTTGAACAGGGGCTTCTCACTGTTTCGCAGCAACCTAACGGCTTTGGCAGCGTTGATGTGTTAGAGGTTACAGACAAAGGACAAGAGGTTGATTTTTGGAACCGTGAGGAAGGTGCCTGCGTGGGCCATCGTGCTGTTGCTGAGATCACCAGTTGGACTGAGCCGAGTGATGGCGCTGGCGCTAAAATCACACAAGTGACCTATACGTGGAAACTGGATGGCGTTCCGGGCTGGGTTGATAAAAATGCGTTCTCTGGCGTCAAGGGGATGGCTGAATCAGAAGAAGCCAAAATTGTTCTGGTGAAAACCAATAACGGCTGGTCTGCTCGGTAATTACAGGAAGAACGCTATGAACTCTATCTATTGGGCGATTTCCTTAGGGCTGCTGATAAACATACCATCATTAGCTCCGGTGTTGTTTCTCCGTAAGGCATCAAAAAAGGTAAAGGTATCGATGGCAGTCAGGCTTTACCTGCTTAACACTTTCTTGGTGCTGTCGTTGGTGACGGTCTCGCAGAACACCACGCAAAAATACGGCCTGTTTCCTATATGGCTGATTATTACTGCTATTGGGCTGTTTGTGATTATACTTGTGCCAACGATAAAATTTATACGTAAGCATTTAACCGTAGGTAAAAGTCGGGCTGTTATTCTCTCATCATTCCTGATTGTCTACGCCAGTAGATTTCACGGCGTGTTTTCAGATGTGAATGGCAATGGATATACGCTTAATGGATACAATGTGGTGTGGACATTGTTCTTCTTGTTTGCCTGCTTGCTGGCCTATCTTGGTTGTACTGGGAGTAAAACATATTCTGGTTATTCTGCGCCGTCATCTTCACCGCTGCCCGATTATTTTAAGCCGACCAAAGAATATGAGACGCAATCACAGATTGATTACGATATTGCTGTGAAGGGGCGGAGTGTTCTATCTGATCCCAATCTGAGTATCGTTGAGCAGCAACGTTACCGGGATGCTCTTGAGCAAAGAAACGTAGGGAACGACTAAAATATAAAAATAATGGAAGGTGGTATCGTGCCTTCCATTTTGCACAGGGCTATTTATAGACGTATAACTTCTTTTCTAAAAATGATGGTTTTTCTCCAATTAACGTTATCTCTTGAAGGTATACTTTTGTTTTTTTTGTATTAAATAAATGATCGCCTCGATACATGGATATTTCTATCAAAGCACTTTCTATGTCATCTATACACTTGTCTTTGTTACAATTGCCATGTGCCTGTAATTCTGCAAAGGAAAGTAACTTTGTCCCTTTTTTTGCTTCCTTTATATGTTCAATTAGTTCTTTAGCGTTTAGCTCTTGAGATATTCTTCTCTTCAAATTAGATGCTTTCCCAATATATAGTGCTTCTCCGAATTCAGCATAGCGTCGATGAAAAATATAAATTCCATAAGTTTCTGGAATTTGACATATTAGTTCATGTTTTCGGTTATAGTCAATGTCTACAAGATTTATTGGCTCGTGCCAGTACAGTTCGGCTGGACTTGAGTATATTTCGTTTGGATACATTATAACTCTCTACTCCATAATGAAATAAATCGGTAGAATTGTCTCATGTGATTTATTAGTGTGCAATACCATTTGTCCATAAACGCTGGTTGGTATTATATGGATATCTACTTTAAATCAATCGATTATTTCAAGTTTGATCTCGATCATAACCCGGCGGTTTCAACTGTGGTGTAGGTGGTTTCCTTTCAGCCGCTAGCGTTGGTATGTAGTCAAGATCGCTATCAAGCTGTGCTGGCTTAACTGGACGACTT
This sequence comes from Phytobacter sp. V91, assembly GCF_965644225.1. Lineage (NCBI taxonomy): Bacteria > Pseudomonadati > Pseudomonadota > Gammaproteobacteria > Enterobacterales > Enterobacteriaceae > Phytobacter > Phytobacter sp. V91. The sequence goes on from NZ_CBFFRJ010000159.1 coordinate 6,026, forward strand.
GGAAAACGCCTGATCTCATCCTTGGTTGGACTATAAGTGTCGCTGTTAAATCTGGCTCGTCTCTCATGCTCCGCACGTTCAACATAGATGCCCTTTACCTCATCAAACACGTAGTTTTCGGCAATACGTTTATCGTGTTCAACATCAGAAGGAACCACCGTGTGCTTCTTCTTGGCCCAGACAAATTTCTCTTTTATATATCCTATTACCAATAGCGTGAAACGCTTGAACACTCCACTCTGACGAGGTTTAACCTGCTTCCTCTTACTTTTGACAGGAGCACGTTTAATCGTACTGGCAGTTGGGAAGGATGGGGTTTTCAATTTAGTGCGTGTATGAGGTGTAGGGGCAACCAGAACAGGATGTTGATCTTCTGATGACGACGACTGCGAACCTGTTTCAGAGAACTCTGTTCGAGGTTGTATTTCAGGCAATACGATTTCAACAGGCTCAGGCATTTCGGATACGGTGAAACTTCTGAGGTCGACAACGATCTGCAGATCTAAGTCTTTGAAGGTGTTATATGTGGCCTGAGCTTCTTGTTTCATCTCATCACGAACAGCCTGTTCAGCAGCACGTTTTTCCTGAACGTGTTTACTGTTCCACTTGGCGCGATGAACACGTTGCATTGCTGGACGGCTGGTTGCTGTTGCCTTGGCGAGCCATAACGCTTTTTCTTCGACATTTAGGGTAATAGCGGCGTTTTCGAGTGCTTCAGTGTGTTGAGCATCAATAGAGCGATGATCAATACGTTCATTACTGCCAGTAGTGGCAAGATAGCGATTGGCAATCACAGACCACGATTCACGCCAAAGGATTACATTTTTCTTATCGTTCCAGCTTCTTTCTTTTTTGCCGAAGCCATCAGCGGTGATCGGTTTTAATGTCAACATCACATGCGCATGAGGATTATTACTGTCAAGATCATGAAAAGCAATATCGGCAATCATTCCTTTATCAACGAAATTTTTCTGGCAGTATTCAACAACCAATTTTATCTTGTCTTCATTGTTAAGCTCACAGGGAATAGCAACATCAAAATAACGGGCTGTTTGACCGTCTTTCTGACGCTCAACCTTTTCTACTTCATTCCATAGGGCGGTAGAGCTTTCAATAATATGGGCGGGTGCTGAAAGTGGAGCTAATATCTGATGATAAAATAAATCTGTTCTGTGACTGAAATCGTAAGTATTGCCAGTGCGATCATCTGTTATCTTGCAACGCACATGGTAAGCCGCCTTCCTACAGGAAGACATGCCCTCCGAACGTTTCACAATTTTAAACTCCAGATGAAATATTGCCATAAAATACAAACCTCAAATATAACTATGCTGCTGTTAGTTTTTCGTAAGAAAAACTCTATGTGTTGACCTTGGTTTTGCTTTTAGCCTGCGGCAGGCAACCGTCGGTAGACCCCACACGCTCACGAAGTGAGTGTATAAGTGGGCATTGTTTTTTCTAACAATGTAAAACCCTCTACTTAATTAATACGAAATATATGAATGCCTGTAAAACAAAACGCCAAATTAAGCGGCGCAATCTGGATGAAAGGGTGAAGTATTCCGCGATATTACCCCGATGGGTTTTAGATGGCGTCCGAAGGACAAGATGAGTGTTAATTTATCCCGCCGTAAGGCGGGAAAGACCTAAAAGAGAAAATAAGGGGCTTGTTAGATAGTTTTCCCTGTTGCACGATTAACAGGTTAGTCTTATAAATCAGAGTAAAAAATTAACAGGTAAAATGAAAAACACTAACGAGAAAAATTAAGTAACGTGGTGAGTATTAGACAAAATAGTTAGTGATTACTATCACGTAGTGTTGTTTTATTTAATTCTCCACCATAATTTTCGCAGTTCTATTCAACTGGTAAGACCGCCACTCCTTTATGGTGTGAATGTTATGGAACAGTTAATCACTCATATATAAGCGCTTAACTTATTTAACAGCTCACTTGTGAACGGTTAAGTTAATTATATAGTGGCTAATACTTAAACTTGCCAACATAAGTGATATAAGTTAAATAAAATGAAACGTGAAAAAGGAGAAAAACATGAAGTTAGGGGTATTGGATGAAGTAGCGTTAATTTTAATGGGCATTAATGCTGTGATATGGGCTATTGATATCAGTCTTATGAGTTTATATTTTATTAAATAAATATATATTTCAGTATTGATAATTATTCAAAATATGGTAAAGGAGAATGTATAACATATACAAGGAGGTTTAATGTATAAAAACAACGATGAAGCCATAGATTTTGAAGCCAAAAAACTTCTTGATGAAGGTGTTTATACCGATACAGAACAAGCCTATTTAGAAGCAGAAAAACGAGTGAATCAGATAAGGGAAAAATTCAGAGAGCATCAGGTTAAACAGATATTTAAATTGAAGATAAAATCAATCAAGAAAAAACTGAATAATGATGACTATGTTAATATTCCTTATAATAAAAATAGAAACCATTGGGGGGATGACATATGACAACAAAAACGATAAAGCAACAAATTGCTTCAGCACAGGAACGTCTATACTTCTTGGAAGCTAAAAAGAAACAACAAACGAAAAAAGAAAATACCCGTCAGAAAATTATTTTCGGTGCAGAGGTTGCCAAAGTCTTAGGATGTGATATTGGTTATGTAGATAAGGAACTGGTCTTTGGGATTCTGCTTGATATCCCGAATCTTCATGAAAGTGATATTGAAAGTTATAAAGCACAGGGCCAAGTCTATATCGAAAGTGTTTTAAATAAATCCAAGTCCTAATCATGTTTTTCACGTCCAAACGGTGAACCGGCCTAAAACTCGCTTTTAGGTCGGTGAGCTGTTGAGCAAGCCCCAGAGGGCGCGGTAGTCAATTCTGAAAATTCCCTCTTTATAAATATCAATCCTCTATTGACCACTTCTTTATTTTTGCTAATTAATAATTACGTGAAAATAAAAAGGACGATGAAAAATGAAAACAAATACACAAAAAGGGTTTTCCTTATTGGAAATAACATTGGTTTTAGGTATTGGCACTGCAATGGCTTTCATAAAGTTTCAGGACATGAAAAGCGATCAGGAAACCATCATGGCGAATACCGTAGGTTCGCAAATGAAACAGATGGGAGAAGCGACTAACCGCTATATCAGCATTCGCTTTGACAAACTTTCAACCCTGTCATCGAGTAGCAGCCAGACCAGCGATCCGGGTCCAAGAACCTGTTCGGCTAATGGCTGTGAAATCACTTACCAGACGTTGGTTAATGAAGGTTTGCTACCAGCAGGGTATACTGGTATCAACGTGCAGAGGTCCTCTTATAAGATTCTGTTAAAACGCGCTGGCATTACGCCTAACTATGTCATCAACGGGTTAATCATCACAACCTTACCTTGGACCGAAGGAAGCCGTGTTCGTTATGACTTGTTGGGCCGAGCCATGCAAGCAGCAGGCATTGATAGTGGTATGACAAAAACCGCTTCTGTTGCATTTGGCTTTGGTGGTCAATGGACCGAAAACCAAAGCAATTACGCCGGGATCAAAGCTGTGGGTCTGCTGGCCTACCGCGTTGGATACGATTCCTCAATGTATTCTGTTTTTCTGCGTCGTGATGGCACATTGCCAATGACGGGCGATCTCAACATGGGAGGCCAAAGCATCAACAACGCCAAAGACATTACCGCGTCAGGTGATGTAAACGCAGTTTCATTCAATGGTTCCTATGGACGCTTTGCAAAGAACGTGAATGTTTCCGAAGATTTATACGTTGCGGGTTTTTCGTCTTTTGCGAAAAACGTCAACATGAGCAGTTATCTCACGGTTAAAAGCGGGATCAACTCTGAAAGTTATGTTTCAGCCAAAACAAATAGCAGCCGCCTTCAAATTGGTGGGGGTGGTTCCAGTAATCAGAATGCAGTGCTGTTGAATGTCTCCGGTGGTTCGGGTGATGGATATCTCTCTCTTACAGGTAATAATAATTCTTCTGTAAAACTTGATATATGGGGAAGTCAAAAGATACGTGGCGATCTTATTTTGTCAGCGTCAAACGACGGTAAAACCACGGGTGCTGTCTCTGCAACAGGGAATATTTCCTCTTCGGGAACGGTTTCAGGGCAATATTTAAAACCTGTTTCTACATCAGTTGAAGGATCGGCTTGTACATCGAATGGATTAATTTCAAAAATAAGTGATGGATCCTTATTGAATTGTATTAATGGTATATGGAGGAGTCCAGTAAGCTTACAAACCATGACATTTATGTTGGGTGGCGATCACAAAAACTACGGGGATATTTGCCAAAGGCATCTGAATAATAATGGTCTTTCAGCTAACGGGTGGATTATTACGGGTTCGGATGTTTGTACCGAAGATGAACATTACTGCACTATAGATAATGTAAAATGTTATGCGATTAAACTTAAATAGTATTTATTGCCGCGATTTTTAAATAAAAATAATAACATCATCGGTTTTAATAGAATTCTCTCATTGCTTAATCTTGGTTTGTAAAAATATATCTTTATATGGACTTGTGGTTATTGGAGTATTTCATTATTGATTTTAGTTGACAAGATTAAAAAAGCAACCCTTTTGTCTTATTAAAAAATAATTATCAAGACATCGTTCTTGATTAATTCAATAAATACTTTATCTCTTGTTTAAAGTCTAATTAAAACAGGAGATAAAAATGAAAAAAACATTCATCACCAGAAAGAACAGAAAGGGATTTTCCTTACTTGAATTACTTCTTGTACTTGGTATAGTCGCAGCACTGGTCGTCGGGGCATTTATCGTGTATCCCAAAGTTCAGGCTTCCCAGCGTGCGGAAGCGGAATCAAAGAATATTGCCACGATACAGGCGGGGGTTAAAGCACTGTATACCTCCGCATCCAGTTATTCCGGATTAACCAATACTGTGGCAACAAACGCTAAAATTTTCCCGGATAA
>NZ_CBFFRJ010000160.1:0-10720 GCF_965644225.1 Phytobacter sp. V91
AAAATACGCAGGCCAAAATAGCAGGAGAACAAATCAGGCAGCTTGGCGAGGCGGTAAACAGTTATATCAGTATCCGCTACGATAAACTATCCACGCTGACGGCATCAACAGGAACAGGCACCGATCCGGGGCCACGAACTTGTACGGGGTCTGTCTGTACCATTACCTACCAGACACTAATAAATGAAGGATTATTGCCTTCCTCTTTTACTGGCGTGAATATTAACAAATCTGCCTATACCATTTTACTGAAAAGGAACGGAACGGCTCCCAACTATGTAATCAACGGATTAATCACGACTAACGCTGCATGGACATCAGGAAACAGAGTTCGTTACGATCTGCTTGGAAAGGCCATGCATACGGCAGGTGTTGACAGTGGCATGAGCAAACTTACTAACCAGATCTCAGGATATAGCGGTTTGTGGTCAGAAACGACATCGGGATTTTCCAGCATCAATAAAGTGGGTCTGCTTGGCTATCGTGTGGGTTATGATTCTTCCATGTATTCGGTTTACCTGCGTCGTGACGGTACTCTGCCAATGACAGGCGATCTGAACATGGGCGGAAATGATATCAACAATGTCAAAGATATTACCGCGTCGGGGGATATCAGTGCTGTATCATTTAATGGCTCTTATGGACGCTTTGCAAAGAACGTGAATGTTTCCGAAGATTTATACGTTGCGGGTTTTTCGTCTTTTGCGAAAAACGTCAACATGAGCAGTTATCTCACGGTTAAAAGCGGGATCAACTCTGAAAGTTATGTTTCAGCCAAAACAAATAGCAGCCGCCTTCAAATTGGTGGGGGTGGTTCCAGTAATCAGAATGCAGTGCTGTTGAATGTCTCCGGTGGTTCGGGTGATGGATATCTCTCTCTTACAGGTAATAATAATTCTTCTGTAAAGCTTGATATATGGGGAAGTCAAAAGATACGTGGTGATCTTATGATATCCGCGTCAAATGACGGTAAAACCACGGGGGCTGTCTCTGCAACAGGGAATATTTCCTCTTCGGGAACGGTTTCAGGGCAATATTTAAAACCTGTTTCTATATCAGTTGAAGGAACGGCTTGTACATCGAATGGATTAATATCTAAAATAAGTGATGGATCTTTATTGAGTTGTATTAATGGTATATGGAGGAGTCCAGTAAGTTTACAAACTATGACATTTATGTTGGGTGGCGATCACAAAAACTACGGGGATATTTGCCAAAGGCATCTGAATAATAATGGTCTTTCAACTAACGGGTGGGTTATTACGGGTTCGGATGTTTGTACCGAAGATGAACATTACTGCACCATAGATAATGTAAAATGTTATGCGATTAAACTTAAATAGTATTTATCGATTAAGTTGTTTAAATAAAATAATAACATCATCGGTTTTGATGGAATTCTCTCGTTGCTTAATCCTGGCGTGTGAAAATATGGTTTTATATAGGCTTGTGGTTATTGGATTGTTTCATTATTGATTTTATTAGACAAGAGTAAGAAAAGGTAACCCTTTTATCTTTTAAAAAACAATTATCACGGCATCGTTCTTGATTAATTCAATAAATACTTTATCTCTTTTTTAAAGTCTAAATAAAACAGGAGGTAAAAATGAAAAAGACATTCATCACCAGAAAGAACAGAAAGGGATTTTCCTTACTTGAATTGCTTCTTGTACTTGGTATAGTCGCCGCACTGGTCATCGGAGCATTTATCGTTTATCCCAAAGTTCAGGCTTCGCAGCGTGCGGAAGCGGAATCAAAGAATATTGCCACGATACAGGCGGGGGTTAAGGCACTGTATACCTCAGCATCCAGTTATTCCGGATTAACCAATACTGTGGCAACAAACGCTAAAATTTTCCCGGATAACATGTTAATTGGCACAGGGTCAGCAGCATCTGTTGTCAACGTTTTCAAGGGGAAAGTAACGCTTGCGACTTCAACAGAAGGTCCCAGCGGTGTCGCTAACTCTGCGTTTACCATTACCTATGCCAGTGTTCCGGCAGCAGAATGTACAAAAATAATCGCAGCGGCGGCTGGAAATTTCTATGTGGCAAAAGTGGGTAGAAAAACCGTTAAGGCAGCGGATGGAAGTCTTGATGTCGCAGCTACAACAACAGCCTGCAACAGTGGCGGGAACAACAACTCCCTTGTTCTGACGTCCATATAAAAAACCATCTTTATGATGGATATTACCTGATCGTTACTTTCCTCAACTTGTCGGGTTAGTCCCGACAAGTTTCATTACATAAAACTATACTTCCAAGAGTAAGTTATACCCAAGTAACTTCAAGATGCAGGATGGTAGTGCTTAAACAACCTATCCCTACGATTAACTTGGGTTTACTGGCTCCTGCAACTCGAAGTATTCTGGGTATATGTTCCAGCTCCGTCAAAATCGATAAAGACTAAAAGGTTTCGGCTCGATAATCGGATTTTCACCAAGTAATAAGCTTACCGTCAACTCGGAAGATATTGGGCTTTCCGTCATACCCCAACCTGTTGCGGTATTAAGAACCAGACCGGGATATTCTTTAACTTGTGAAATGATAGGATTCTCATCTGGTGCAATAGACATTGCACCACTCCACCTGTCAATGACCTTAGAATCTTTAAATGCGGGGAACTCAGCCTTTAATTTTTCAAGCGATGATTCAAGTTCTGGTACATCAGCGACAGCGGTCATATCTCTGTTGTTTTCGAATGGTGAAATCTCATTCAGTTCCCAGTGTGTCGGTTGCATTAGGGTATCGAACAACTGCCTGTTCAGTGAAATATGAACAGGAAAATCAGGTAACGCCATTAGTGGCAAATATTTATACCCGTAGATAAACGATTCTTTTACGACAGGGGCGACTATTACTCTTGGTGAAGTAGCATAGGTTCCGTCCGCCTGTTTTCGAAAATATATATTCCCCGGCAGAGCAACATTGCCGCTCGGTGCGTCGGGAGAACCACTGATTATCTGTTGGGACTGGTAAGCTGGTAAGGTGGGAACCTCAACATTCAGATTTTGCATAAATAACCTTGACCATGCGCCTCCTGCCAGTACAACTCGGGATGTTCGTATCGCCCCCTTTTCAGTTATGACGTCAGAGATTTTCCCTCCCTGAGTTTCAATCCCTCGTGCTGCACAGTTTGTATAGATTCTGACACCAATTTTTTTTGCGTATTCGGAAATTACGAATGCAGCAATTTCTGCGTCAAAACTACCCGAATCTTCTTCAAAACCAGCGATAGTCCAGCTGGATGAAGCACCATGTAGTCGTTGTTTGAGATCTTCCCCTTCAATAATCCGGGTTTTTAACGGAATGTCGCTGCCGGTATCACTGCTTTTGGCCTTAATCCATTTTCTGACACTTTCCAGGTCTTCTTCGTCAAGGGGGACTTCAACCCTGCCTTGTGTACGATAGCTGGTATCTGCACCAACTTTGGCATTCATTTCACGCCAGCGCTGCTTACCCAGATGATGTAAGAGGAAGGTTTCATCCGGCATTTTGTAGGTGATTGCCTGACCATAGAATCTGCTTGACTGTTCACCAGCGATGCTGCCTTTTTCAACAACGACAACTGAAAGACCACGTTCAACCAGACTTATTGCAGTCATTATGCCTAAAATTCCGGCTCCTACAACCACTGCATCAGCCTTATCTGGTAGAGAACCTACTGTGCCTTCAACGAAACCATACCTTGGTTTTCCAGGAACCAGTCTGCCTTCGCGTGTCAGCATCGGTGTCAGAATTCCAGCCCCGCCAGCAGCAGCGATGACTGCGCCACCAATCAATAGTTTTCTTCTCGTTATTCCCATTATTACAACTCTTTAATTTTATGAATACACCCATGCACCACTATGGTGCGCTATATCAGTTCCAGCATAGTGCATGAATGTAACCATTTTGTAAATAATACAAATGAGAATCACTATACACAATGGTAGGGTTCTTGATGTTTAATCCTGAATATCTGATTAGATTGCGCTCAGCTTTCAGCTAATAAACTATGTCGCACAAGGCTGCGGGCATGATTTTTATCGCGTGTATCATGGATACAAAGGGGAAGATCCAATCAGCCGTGTTAATAATATTTCAAACGCTTACATATGCACTCTTAACATATTTAACTCCTCACACGCAATCGGTTAAATTGTAGAGTAAATAATGCCTATGTTTATTTTTTATGTTCTGATTAAATAAATTTTATTACGGCTGTCCGTGACCTCTGTTCAATTTATTCCTTCTTTGCAAACTCAAATTTCCAGACCATGCCTCCCCGATTAGAATCCAGAATATCAGCCCACCATTGCAACATAAGAAGGCGCTGTTCAAAATATTTGGCTGCACGAATGTTGTATTCACCATTTGGCTCATTAGCCGTTCAACAACGTCTTCTGAGCAGTGTCCGGATTCAATTCAGGTACTGCACGCAAGGGTACGCAAGCCACGACCGCACGGGCCATTTCGGGTGTCATATACCATTTTAGGCAGTGCTTTGTAAGAAGATAGTAAGGATATCCTGGAGGTTACGGCTGTTTCGCCTCTTCCTTGTGGTATTAACATCCATTATAATTTGCCTCTGTAACTTTATATTCCGTTATAATATCAAATTATAGTTTTATTCACCAAGAATTTTTTAGTGGTGTAGTGTATGATTTTGCAGGAAATTAGGGTGCCTAGTGGCTGTTTTTTGTGAAAGTTGCGGATATACATGCAGGAGTAATTTAGTGTCAGATATATTAGTATTTTTTTCCATTTTCGTATCAAAGACAATGTTTGTCATATCTGGACTTTTTCCTATATTGAATCCACCGGGGCATGCGCCACTTTTTTTATCCGTCACAAATGGGATTAAGAAAACAGAAAGACGGTTTATTGCAAAGAAAACGGCAATCTATTGCTTTATTCTTATTGTTTTTACTATGTGTTTTGGCGTTTATGCATTATCTCTATTTGACCTTTCTATTGATATTGTAGAAGTTTCAGGCGGCATCCTTGTTGCAAAACTTGGCTGGGAGATGTTGGGAGGAGAAAAAAATGAAATTTCAGAACGAAAGAGTGAAGAGATAATAGAAAATACACAATCAAATATTTTAGAAAATGCATTTTATCCTATAACATTCCCCTTAACAGTGGGTCCCGGAACCATATCCGTCGCAATAGCATTGTCCGCTAATTTACAAACAGTATCTACAGGGGTAAAGGAAATATCAGCCAGTATATTGGGAGCGGTCGTTGCAACAGGTATTGTGTGCTTTATCATCTATATATGCTACGCATATGCGGAATCAATATCAGATAAATTAGGTGAGAATGGGAAAAATGTATTGTTAAAGTTATCCGCGTTTCTACTTTTTTGTGTTGGCATTCAGATACTATGGAACGGAAGCGTGAACCTACTACAATCCATAAAGTAGAATGCATCAATTCATTGTAATATAAGCGTGTTGTTTAATGCACGCTTAATTTAAGATAGTATCCCAAAAGCAATTTATCTTAGGGAAGGTGCGATTAATTCGATGGGAACCATTTTTTCGTCCTGTCATCGTATGGTAAATGAACAAAGAACCGCCCAAAACACTGAAAACGATAGATGAACGGCAATCATTGTAGTCATGAACAGAACTTTGAATGATTAAATCGCACCTTCCCTAAAACCCTTATTGCATGCCTTGGTTTTTTCTATACCCAGAATACTTCGAGTTGCAGGAGCCAGTGAACCCAAGTCAGTCGTAGGGATAGGTTGTTTAAGCACTACCATCCTGCATCTTAAAGTTATTTGGGTATATATCAGAAATATCTGGATTTATATAGTGCCATTTGCGTTTTAATTCTTCTTCTGCGTAGGAAATATTTGATATGAAAAGACAGCAGGCAAGAAATATATATTTTATATTTATCGTTTAATTCTTTATATATATACCGCCATGGATTTTAAAAGGTATATTATACAGCAATCAACGGTCTTATTCAAGTTGAGTGATTTTTGTACGCGTCAATGTTGTGTTCCACCTGTCTTTAAATGTAAATATTACAACCTGCTAACTTGTGGGCTTTCTTTTTAAGAATAATCTTAATGATAAATTATATTAATTCCCTTGTACTGTTAAATACGTTTAAATCCTGTTCTGAATGATTTTCACGTGTTATAAAAGTTATACTACTTATATGTCTCAGGAGTGTGAAAGAATGGGTATTTTATCATGGGTTGTTTTTGGACTTTTTGCGGGTATTTTAGCTAAGTGGATAATGCCTGGTAAAGATGGCGGTGGTTTTATCATAACAGTTATCCTTGGTATTATCGGTGCGCTGGTTGGCGGTTGGATAAGCACCTTATTCGGATACGGAAAAGTTGATGGATTTAATATTGGAAGCTTTGTTGTTGCTGTAATTGGTGCCTTAGTTGTCCTGTTTATATACAGAAAAATAAAAAGCTAGCTTATTGGTGTATTAGTATGGCCGTCGCTTTTTCAGTGACGGCCTTATTACATTAATAATATATTAAATGTAAAATTATTTATTTTCTTTGGGTGAAGCCTTCTCAAGAGTGATTGGCAATAATTTATCTAATTGACTCTCTACTTTTTTATATGCATCTAATGGTTTACCATATGGATCAACTAAGTCTTCATTTTTACCCGTTGCGTACTCGGAAAGCGTAAAAACTTTATTTTTTGCTTGTGGGTATTGTAATAATATTTTTTCTTTATGTTTTTCTGTCATTGTTAATAAAAGACTAGATTTTTGTACATCTGTCTCTGTTAGTTGAGTGGCCTTGTGCTCTGATATGTCAATTCCTCTTTCTTTTAATACGGTCATCGTGCCTTTTTCTGGTGTTAATTCTTTTGGGTCAACATTTACGCCTCTTGATGCAACAAGAATATTCATGTTTTTTGTCTTTATTATTTCTTTACTCAGTGCCTCTGCCATAGGACTACGACCAGTATTTCCAGTGCAAACGAATGTTACTATATTATCAGAAGCATTAGTTACACAACTTATTGAAAGCAAAACCAATCCAAAAAAACCTATTATTTTTTTCATTTAATTCCTTAAGTATCATGTGAATACACCATGAAAATGCTTTTTTTAATAAAAGCATATTTTACATTTCTTCAACTGCATTTAACCTACGAATGTTGATATTTTTTCGTTATGATGATGTATACCGCAAAATAAGTAATTAAAAAAATATGATTTACTTATGGCAATTTTTTTATTGTTATATGATTGGTTTGTTAAAGTTCGCAATTAATCTACGGTGTTTATACGGATTACACTGCTATATAATATCTTAAACTTTTTTATATGATTATAATGGCCCAGTTGTTATTTGTTAACAAAATCAATGTTGATGACATTATCAGGAATATCATTGTTGGATTGAATTATCTCATACTCAATAAAATCCCCCCATTTCAAAAATAAATTCCGTAACTTCTCTGCTTGCTGACCGACTTGATAAGTTCTGATCAAACGATCTTTGGGGACATGGTTCAGCAGTAGCTCAATCAACCGTTCAGGTGCGTCCAGATACTCAGCACAACCTGTTGCAACACTGCGGCGTAGGTCGTGTGGTGAGAAGGCTGCGACTTCTGCCATATGCTTTGTTCTTAAACGTTCAAGAGCACGAGTTATGGCATCACCAGTGACGGGAAAACCCGGTTTGCTGAGGGACTCGAATACCCAACCTCCTTCTGAAATGATGCGCTGTGTTTTCAGTATGGATAGGGCAAGAGGGTGCAGGGTCACAATATGACTTTTACCGTTTTTGGTTTCCGGTATCGTCCAGCGGTCACCATTAATTTGTTCCCAACGCATATTCACTGCTTCTGAACGCCGTACACCCGTCAGAATAATGATGCGTAGTGCATTGGCGATAGCTTGGGAAAGGATAACGCTGGATGCGATACCTCGTCCTCCGCTGGCGATAGCACCACCACCAAATCCAGCTTCGTCCAGTGCTTTCCATAACATTTGCAACTCGTCTTGTGGTAGCCACCGTTCACGTGGTTTACCCATTGAGGCACCAAACATGGCAGGTTTAAGCAAACGAGCAGGATTATGGTCGATTAATCCCTGTAATGCGGCGTGGTCAAGCGTCATATTGAGAAGGATAAGCCCTTTGCGAACACCTTCGACACTGGTCTTTCTTACGCGGATCAGATGTTCGTAAATAACGGCTCTGGATAAATCACAGACCCGTACAGTACCTAATCCTTTTTCCAGATGGCGACGATATGTCCCCAGATAATCTGCCAGTGTGCGTGCACCAATGGGTTTACTTGTTGCTCTGAATGCCAGCCAGCTTTCCCACAATTTTGAAAAAATAGGCATTTGCTCATTTTGCTGCTTTTCCGTTTTACGGGCATAGCGTGGATCAATACCTTGCTTGACCAGCTCTACCGCTTCTGCATGCGCTTCACGCGCCTGAGCCAACGTCATCGCTGGGTAAGCACCCAAGGTGATTTTGATTTGTTTCCCGTTGAGGTAAGGGCGGTACAGCCAGCTCTTCGTTCGACTCCCAGAACGGGATTCGATTGATAAACCAGAACCTGCTTTTGATTTAACGCTGACGACAATACGGTTTTTGCCCTCTTCTGGCGTCAGGTTTGCTACCTGTCTGTCCTGGGTGATCATGGTTCCCATTTTGACCTCATCTCGCGTACTTACTGGCGTACTTATTTAGCATTGTATAGAGTGAAATCTGATGGAACAATATGAGACGGTATTTTAATTTAAATATATGATTTTAATGTTTTTATTGGTATGGCGTGAGATGTGGTGAAACATGCTGAAATTGACCTTTTTTATTTTCGTAATGCGAAGGTCGTAGGTTCGACTCCTATTATCGGCACCATCCTACCTATTTTAAAGTCTCCCTAAGTCTACTCAAACACCCTTTAAACCCTTATAATACGCGGTTTCACGGCCCTTATTGTCTCTGCTCGTCTACTCACGTTCACGGAAATCTACGCTGAGTTGGGGGTATCAATGGGGGTGTTCGCTGTTCGGTCTAAAGGAGATACCCCCAGATGAAGCTCAATGCCAGACAGGTCGAGACTGCCAAGCCCAAAGAGAAACCCTACAAGATGGCTGATGGTGGTGGCCTCTACTTATTGGTGAAAACTAACGGGTCACGCTACTGGCGTTTAAAGTATCGTATCGATGGAAAGGAAAAGTTATTGGCGCTGGGGGTATATCCCGATGTGTCCTTGGCTGATGCCAGAGCAAAACGTGATGAAGCTCGAAAGGGTATCGCTGGGGGTATCGATCCTTTAGAGGTGAAAAAAGAACAAAAAGTTGAGCGTGAAGCGCAGGTCAAAAATACCTTCCAAGAAATTGCGCTCGAATGGCACAGCATGAAAGTGAAGAAATGGTCTGCGGGGTATGCCTCTGACATTCTTGAAGCCTTCAACAAAGACGTCTTCCCGTTCATTGGTCAACGCCCTGTTGCAGACATTAAGCCGCTGGAATTGCTGAACGTACTGAAAAAGATGGAAGACCGAGGCGCGACCGAGAAAGCCAAGAAAGTGCGCCAACGGTGCGGCGAAGTGTTTCGCTACGCCATCGTGACAGGCAGGGCTGAGTATAACCCCGCACCAGATCTCACCAGTGCCATGCAAGGGCATGAGTCTACACATTACCCGTTCCTGACCACTGAAGAGCTTCCTGCTTTCTTTAAAGCCCTTGTTGGCTACTCTGGTAGTGAACTGATGGTGCTGGCAGCGAGATTGCTGATCATTACTGGCCTGAGAACAGGTGAATTGCGCGGTGCGTTATGGTCAGAAATCGATACCAAGAAAGCGCTATGGGAAATTTCTGCTGAACGCATGAAAATGCGCCGTCCCCATATCATCCCGCTATCTACCCAAGCGTTAGCCATTATCGGACAAATCAGAGCAATGACGGGGCAATTTCCTTTACTGTTTCCGGGACGGAATGATCCAAGCAAGACCATGAGCGAAGCCAGTATCAATCAGGTATTTAAGCGAATTGGTTATACAGGCCGGGTTACGGGTCACGGCTTCCGTCATACCATGAGCACCGTTCTTCACGAACAGGGCTACAACACCGCGTGGATTGAAACCCAATTGGCGCATGTTGATAAGAATGCTATCCGTGGCACCTACAACCATGCGCAATATCTCGATGGCAGACGCGAGATGCTGCAATGGTATGCCGACTATATGGATAGCCTTGAGAAAGGCTTCAATGTGACGCAGGGAACGTTTAATCGGCGTGCGTAAGGATAACTGCTGATGAATGAAGGGTTATGTCTTAACGGGCATAGCCCTTTTTCTTGGCTAAAGCAGATAGGAATTAAGTCAGAATTTAAACTGATACTGGCTAACTAATTGATTAATATGAAGATTATAAAATACCTTAAAACAGCAAAATAAATAGCACTTATTGCTAAATCACTCTACACCCCGCCCAGTGACAGCTCTCCCGCCATTTCATCCGTTTTTGTTTAAAAAACATTCAATTCAGGTTCAATTCTGATTTTCCGAGGGTTGAACGTCATAAGCGATCTGCAGATACTACATTCATCAAAACAACAACGGAGAAATATATGACAACAAGAAGACTTATTCGCCTGCCGGAAGTGATGAATAAAACAGGATATAGCAAAGCATGGATTTATCGACTTATTAGGGAAGGTGCGATTTAATCGGTGGGGTTCAGTGGAGTCCTTATCTGTATTAGCCTTACCTTAGCTGAGCTGT
>NZ_CBFFRJ010000161.1:0-10704 GCF_965644225.1 Phytobacter sp. V91
CCATAAATTAACCTGCTTTTGATGTTGGATTGAACATATCAAAATCAGGCAATTACACAATTTTATGTACAGGCTCATTCTGCAGGATTATCGACACCATCAAAGCGATTAAAATAGCGCCTGTCACGCCCCGGCGCGTTCCTCCTCTGCCCGGGCATCAAGCTGTTACTAATCGAGAATCTATGACTAAAACCACAACCGGGCCGCTGTTCATTGCGATCCTCAGCGCACTGATGGCGTTCACCTCGCTGTCGACGGATATTTATCTGCCCGCCATGCCCGTCATGGCCGCTGAGTTGCAGGGGGATATTGAGCTCACCGTCACCGGCTTTCTGGTTGGCTTCGCCCTCGCCCAACTGGTATGGGGGCCGATCAGCGACCACCTTGGCCGCCGGGTGCCGCTGTTTATCGGCATGGTGCTGTTTGTTATTGGTTCGCTGGGCTGCGCGCATTCCAGCTCGATCAATGAGATAGTTTTCTGGCGCGTCTTTCAGGCCATGGGGGCCTGTACCGGGCCGATGCTGGCGAGGGCGATGATCCGCGATCTCTTTAGCCGTACCCGTGCCGCGCAGATGCTTTCCACCCTGATTATCGTCATGGCGATTGCGCCGATCGCCGGCCCGCTGATGGGCGGGCAGATCATTCGTTTTACCTCCTGGCATGCCATCTTCTGGCTGCTGGCGGTGATTGGCGTGCTGATGTTTCTGTCACTGTGGTTGTTACCGGAAACCCTGCCCGCAGAGAAACGCACTCCGGCTTCACTGAGTGGCGCTTTTCGCAACTACGGGTCGCTGCTGAAAAACACCCTTTTTATGCGCTACACCCTGAGCCTGACCTTCTTTTACGTTGCCGCCTATGCGTTTATCACCGGCTCGCCCGCGGTCTACATCAGTTACTACGGCATTGATCCGCAGTATTACGGCTGGCTGTTCGCGGTCAATATTGTCGGGGTGATGGGCATGAGCATGGTGAACCGCAGGCTGGTTGGGCGACACCCACTTGAAAGATTGCTGAAGATAGCCGCAACGGTGGCAGCCCTGGCGGTTGTGGTGCTGGCGGTCCTGGTGAAGTGGCAGCTGGGCGGCATTGCGGCGGTGGTGGTGAGCGTGTTTATCTATTTCTCGATGAACGGCATTATTGCCGCAACCTCAACGGCGGCGGCGCTGGATGAGGTGCCGACGATGGCCGGGTCAGCCTCAGCGCTGATTGGCTCGCTACAATATGGCAGCGGCATCGTCTCTTCACTGCTGCTGGCGTTGTTTAACGACGGCACCCCGTGGACGATGGCCTGGATCATGGCATTTTTTACCCTCGCCAGCGCCGCGATCATTATTTTACCGGGTCGCAAAACCGCAACCCGGTAAGCCGTTTATTTGCCCGCGTTATTCAGCGCCGCAATCTCCTGTGCTGAGAGCGTCAGGGAAAGGGCAGTGACAAAGCTGTCCACCTGGGCGATTTTGGTCGCACTGGCGATCGGCGCAGTGACGCCGGGCTGGGCAATCAGCCAGGCCAGCGCGACTTCAGCCGGTTTAACCTGATGGGCAGCAGCCACCTGGTCGAGAGCATCGAGAATGCTGAAACCTCTCGCATTCAGATATTAACCAATACCCTGACCACGCTGGCTCTGACCGAGATCGCTTTCACTACGGTATTTACCTGAGAGGAAGCCGGAGGCCAGGCTGTAGTAGGTCACCACGCCGATGTTTTCCCGGACGGTCAGATCCTGCAATGCCCCCTCGAAACTTTCACGGTCATAGAGGTTATATTCCGGCTGCAAGACCTGATAACGCGGCAGCGCGTTCTCGTCCGCCGCTTTCAGGGAAGCCTGCAACTGCTCAGCATTCAGATTGGAGGCGCCCACGGCGCGAATTTTCCCGGCCTTGAGCAGTTTTTCATAGGCGCCGAGGGTTTCGTCGTAAGGGGTTTCGCTATCCGGCCAGTGGGAAAAATAGAGGTCGATATGGTCGGTTTGCAGACGACGCAATGAGTCTTCCACCGCCTGCGCAATCCAGCGGGCAGAGAGCCCTTTTTTGCCCGGCTCGCCCAGATCCGAACCCACTTTGGTAAACAGGGTCACCTTATCGCGTGCGCCTGGATGGGCAGCCAGCCATTTACCAATAATGGTCTCAGATTCGCCGCCTTTGTTACCCGGCGCCCAGGACGAGTAGACGTCTGCGGTGTCGATCGCGGTCAACCCTCTTTCCAGCAACGCATCCAGCAAACTGAAACTCTGCTTCTCATCCACGGTCCAGCCAAATACATTACCGCCAAAAACCAGCGCCGGGATCTGTAAACCAGTCGTGCCTAATGAACGTAAAGCCATGTGCAAATACCTTTGAGATGACGGACTGACGTGCGCGCTCCCTGCCTGTACGGTCCGGACGACAATGAGCGGTTCATCACTGAACCGGAGCCCTGATTTTTTGCCTGTCTTACACAATAATCGCCAGGTCCCCCCGATGGGGTTAGCAAAATGTGGCTTTTAGACAGATTATCTTTGCCCATCGAAAGACCAAAAACGGCATAAGGCCTGCGGCAATGGCCACAATTCGATCAACTGCCCGTGGGATCCAGCGCCAGGGAAAGCGCCAGAGTTTGCGCCAGGCACATAGAGGCCACCTGAGAGCGAAAACCGTCCACCTGGGCTTCACGCACCACAAAGCAGATATCGCTGAACGCCGCCAGAGGGCTCACCAGGCTGTCGGTTATCGCAATTTGTTTCGCCCCGCGCCTGGCCCCCAGCTCAATCAGTTCAAGGGCTTCCTGCGAGTAGGGCGAGTAGCTGATGGCGATCACCACATCAAGAGGACCGATCATGCTGAGTTGTTCAGAAAACATGCCGCCAAGGCCGTCGATCAGAAAGGTGCGTCGTTCAAGATGGCGCAAGGCGTAAGTCATATAGTTCGCCACGCTGAACGAGCGGCGCAGCCCAATCACGTAGATATTTTCGGCCTGCTGCAGCAGGGCCACCGCCTGATCCAGTTGCTCCGGTCGCGTCTGATTAACCAACTGTTGCAGCGCCTGGGCATTCACCAGAGAAAAGATGTTGAGAATTTCGGCGGGCTGTTCCGGCGCAGTCGCCTTATCTTCGCTCGCCGTCTGACGATAAAGACGCGCGCGTTCGGTGTAGCTGGCGGTCTCCTCCATCAAATGCTGGCGAAAAACCTGTTTCATTTCATTGAAGCCACTAAAACCAAAAGCACTGGCAAAGCGGATCAAGGTTGAGGGCGGAACATCCACGTTTTGCGCGATGGAGGCCACCGTATCAAAGGCCACGCTGTTGCTGTTGTCCAGGATGTAGCGCGCGACCTGCTTCAGCCGCTTGCTTAAGCTGTCATAACGTGTGCGGATCTCTTCCTGCAAAATCGAGAGTTGGGTGGGATGGTTCGCCATAGCGCACTCACTGAAATAAAAATTTCGATTGCGCTATGATAACAGACAAAAAGAAATTTTCATTCCTATAATGAAATTGAATTTCTATTATCAGGTTGAATGAAATATCGGTAATGTATTCAGCAATGCCGTGGTGGCGCACAGGTGCTCACGCAGGGTGCTGTGTAGCTGGCGAATAGCCGGCGAGAATTGCTTGCGGTGTGGGCAAATCAGGTTTAGCGGCGCGGCTTCACCGGGATATTGCGGCAACAGCACTTCCAGTCGTCCTGCCTGAACATCTTCGCTGATATCAATCCAGGATTTGTAGACAATCCCCATGCCGTCAATGGCCCAGCGGCGGGCGACATCCGCATCGTCACACAACATCCGGCTTTTCACGATCAACTGACGACGCGCATCCCCCCGGCCAAAGCTCCATTTGTCATAAACATGGCTGTTCATGGTGAACAGCAGGCAGTGATGACGAGTGATGTCGTCGAGAGTTTGCGGCCGTCCCTGTTTTGCCAGATACGCAGGAGAGGCGGCCAGCACGCGGCGATTGTCCTCGGCCAGCGGCAGCGCGACGTAGCTACTGTTATCCAGTGCCCCGTAGCGGATAGCAATGTCCACCGGGTCGCGAAACACATTGCTGATTTGATCCGAGAGCGATAAGCGCAGAGAGACTTTCGGATGCTGCTCGCAGAACCGGGTAATCAGCGGCAGCAGCACATTCCGGCCAATGTCCGACGGAACCGCCATACGCAGTTCACCCTGAATATCATCATCCCCGCTGTGCAGGCTTTCTGCTCCGGCCTGCACCACCGCGAGCATCTCCTGGGCAAACGGCAGGTATTTTTCGCCTTCTGCCGTCAGACGCAGACTGCGCGTGGAGCGCACGAACAGGCGTTTATCCAGCGAGCGCTCCAGCCGATGAACGGCGGCGCTCACCTGCCCCGGTAAGAGATCGACTTCCCGTGCCGCATTGGAAAAACTGCCCAGCGCCGCAGCGCGGACAAACAAAGTGACATCTTCAAGGCGGATCATACTGGCTCCCGGGCCGGATAGCGTGGCGACAGCCCCCTTTGTGCCAGAAAAACCCCACTGAGCAAAGTGGTCAGGCGGCTATTTTCACTTTTCGAGTGAAAGTGCTGCATGATTAGGGTGATTTATCTCACCTTCATTTACGTTTATTCTCAACCCACCAGACGGGGCGGCACGCTCCCGATTTTTCATTTTTTAGCCAGGAGAGAGATGATGACTTTAGATGATGCAGTTGTTGCCCGTCATACCGTTAAGGCTTTTGAACCCGGCAAGACATTGCCCCAGGATCTGATTGATACCCTGCTGAATGTGCTGCATAACAGTCCCTCTTCGGTGAACTCCCAGCCGTGGCACTTTGTGGTCGCCTCCACGCCCGAAGGCCGCGAAGCG
Source organism: Phytobacter sp. V91 (assembly GCF_965644225.1). Lineage (NCBI taxonomy): Bacteria > Pseudomonadati > Pseudomonadota > Gammaproteobacteria > Enterobacterales > Enterobacteriaceae > Phytobacter > Phytobacter sp. V91. The sequence continues at coordinate 4,804 of NZ_CBFFRJ010000161.1, forward strand.
ATGGCGAAATCCACCACTGGCGCCTACGCCTATAACGAACCTAAAGTCCTGAATGCTTCCCACGTTATTGCTCTGTGTATGCGTAGCGATATCACCGAGCAGCATCTGCAAAATGTGCTGGCTCAGGAAAACAACGATGGCCGTTTTGTAGCTGACGGCGCGCAGGCAGGCCAGGATAAGAGCCGCCGCTCATACGTTGATATGCACCGCTATGAGTCGCGCGATGTCCCGCAGTGGATGGAAAAACAGGTTTATCTGGCGCTGGGCGGCCTGCTGCTGGGCGCGGCGATGCTCGGTATCGACGCCACGCCAATGGAAGGATTTGATCAACGCGGGCTGGATCTCGCACTTGGCCTGCGTGAAAAAGGACTGACCAGCGTGGTGCTGGTGTCGCTCGGTTACCGCAGCGAGAAAGACTTCAATGCCGCTCTGCCTAAGTCCCGTCTGCCGCGTGAAGACGTGTTTACCTTTATTTGATGCCCGCAGATAACATCTGGCGGCGTTAAACGGATGACGGCCTCCCCTGACGGGGAAGCCGTTTTAGCCTGCCACGAACTCACACATCGCTAGCGCATCGCGCGTTTCAGGATACGTTCAGCCTGACGCTGGAAGTCCACTGCGGTCTCCTCAACGGTTTTTTGTCCGTAGTCGATATATTGCAGAGCGGTGCCGAATTGCGCCACGATCTGCGGATCGTCGAAATAAGGTGAAACGGTGAGTTTAGCAGGCAGTGATTTCGCCAGACGCAACCCGGCAACAGAAGGATCGCTCTCTTTGATGGTGCCGTTTTTGGTCAGGATCTCCACCGCCACGTTGCTCAACGGAACGCCACGCTCAAGGCCCAGCGTTTCCACGCCTTCTTTACTGTTGAGCAGGAAGTTAATGACCTTCGCTGCGGCCTGTGGGTCTTTGGTGGATTTACCAATAGAGAGCATCTGCGCAGGTTTAAAGAACAGGCCCGCATCCGTGGCGTTTGCCATCATCGGGTAGCTGCCCAGTTCCAGCTTAGCTGGCGGTTTGAGGTTGTCGGAATACTTGGTCACGGTGGAGTTCCACATGTAGACGCCGCCCCATTCACCCTGGATCCACGGCTTCATCTCATACATGTTGCTCTTACCAAATGAGGCATAGTATTTGGTGTCCGGCATAACATGGCTGTCAACCAGCGCTTTGTAGGTCTGGAAGAATTCAATCCACTGCTCTTTGCTGTAGGAGAATTTCTTCGCTTTTTCATCCACTGCCGGAATGTTGTACTTCTGGATCATGTAAGAGTTCAGCAGCGCCAGCGTATCCTGATGCTCCAGCACCACCGGGTAGTATTCTTTGCCCAGCTTGCTTTCAAAGGCTTTCCCCGCCGCTTTCAACTCATCCCAGGTTTTCGGATAGGCAACGCCCGCCTTTTTCCAGGTTTCGTCGTTAAAGTAGAACACGCGCGCGGTAACAGAAATTGGGATCCCGTTGAGCTTGCCATTGACGGTGGTGGACTGAAGCTCTTTGGCATCGAACTGGCTCAGGTCGATGGTATCTTTCAGGGTATTCAGGTCGTAAAAACCATCGCCATTTTTAGAGAAGATCGGCAACCAGTTCCAGTTGGTCTGCATCACGTCCGGCTCGGTGCCGCCGGCAATTTGCGTGGTCAGACGCGACAAATGCCCGTCCCAGCCCGTATATTCCGCTTTTACCGAGATGTCCGGGTTCTGTTTATGGAACTCTTCCAGCGCCTTCAGCGTGACCTGATGGCGACCATTGCCCCCCCACCAGGACATACGTAAATCGACATCTTTTGCCATGGATGGCAGTGCAGTAAGGCCGAGGCAAGCTGAAACCGCAGCGCTCAAAAGCACTTTTTTCATTTTTTTCATTATTAGACCCCTTACAGAGAGATGTTTTGTTCCGTTTTTGCATCAAAGATATGGCACTTATTCATATCAAACTTGAAGAACACATTGCGATTGAGTCCCTTTTCAATCATAGGCTTAGCCTCATCTGAAGGAATGCGTGCTGTGAGCTCATAATCCGCAACTTTCAGGTAAACGAAGAATTCGTGGCCCATGTTTTCCACACGAACCATCTCTCCGCTGCAACCGCCCTGCGCAAAAGGCGTATCGGAGAGAGAAACGAATTCCGGGCGAATGCCGTAAAAGACTTCCTGTCCTTGATAAGCAGCCACTTTTTCCCGTAATGCTTCACTTAATGGCATGGTTTCATTGCCGATGCTGAAGGCCAGGCTACCCGCGTTATCGACCAGTTTGCTTTCGCGGATATTCATCTCAGGCGCGCCGATAAAACCAGCAACGAACATATTCTTAGGACGGTGGTAGAGATTGTCCGGGGTATCGACCTGCATAATATGACCAAGCTTCATCACGCAAATACGGTCGCCCATGGTCATCGCTTCGGTCTGATCGTGGGTTACGTAAACAGTGGTGGCCGGTTTTCCCGAACGCTTAAGCTGCTTGTGCAGATCCGAAATACGGATACGCATGGACGCACGCAGTTTGGCATCCAGGTTAGACAGCGGTTCATCGAACAGGAAGACGTCCGGCTTTTTCACAATCGCACGTCCCACGGCAACACGCTGTGCCTGGCCGCCAGAGAGCTGGCGCGGCAGACGATCGAGCAGTTCATCCAGCTCGAGGATTTTGGCTGCCTCATCCACCTGCTTATCAATCTGCGCTTTTGGCATCTTGCCGAGTTTGAGGCCAAACGCGAGGTTTTCGCGGACCGTCATATGCGGGTACAGCGCGTAGTTCTGGAACACCATCGCAATACCACGCGCTTTCGGCGCAAGGTTGTTCACTACCTTGTCGCCAATGCGCACTTCGCCGCCGCTGATGGTTTCCAGCCCGGCCAGCATACGCAGGGTGGTGGATTTGGCGCAGCCGGATGGACCGACAATCACCATAAATTCTCCCTCGGCGATTTTCAGGTCGATACCATGTACCGCTTTGAAGCCGTTGGAATAAACTTTTTCCAGTTTGTTGAAAATAACTTCAGCCATGATATTTCCTCTTAACCTTTAATTCCGCTGCTGGTCACGCCCTGCACGAAGTAGCGTTGTGCCAGGAAGAACACGATGATGGATGGCAGAATCGAGATACTCGCCATTGCCAGAATTTCGTTCCATGGCGCACCTTCGGTTACGTCGATGGACATTTTTAACGCCAGCGCGATGGGGTATTTATCCACGCTGTAGACATAAATCAGTGGGCCAATAAAGTCGTTCATCGACCACATGAACTGGAACAGCGCTACCGAGATAATGGCGGGTTTCAAAATAGGCACCACCACGTACCACAACACCTGGAAGGAGTTACAGCCATCGATCTGCGCGGCTTCTTCCATGTCACGCGGGACACCGCGTAAAAACTGGATCAGCATGAAGACAAAGAATCCCTGCGTGGCAAAGGCCAGTGGCAAGTAGAGCGGCATATAGCTGTTGAGCATGCCCATCTCACGGAACATCAGATACTGCGGGATCAACAGCACGGTACTCGGTAGCAACATGGTGGCGATGAGCGTGGCGAACCAGAAGTTCTTCCACGGGATCTCAAAGCGGGCAAAACCGTAGGCCACAATGGTCGACGAGATAATGGTCAGAATGACTTTCGGGATCACATACTTAAAGGTATTGAGCATGTAATGGCCAAAGTTGTATTCCGTGCCGGTTTTCCAGCCGTTGATAAAACCGTCCCAGGTGGCATGGGTTGGCCACAGACCCAGGGTGGTAAAAATCTCATGGTTCGGTTTAAACGACGCCGAAAACATCCATACCAGCGGGTAGAGCATCAGCAGGCCAACAAACGCCAGAATGATATAGCGGACGGTGGCGTTGATTTTTTCCCGCCGCAGCGTCCGGGCGACTTCACGCTCAGCAAGGGTTCTTGCCTCTGAGATTTGCTGGATATCAGCCATTTTTGCCTCCCTTATCGGCGGAGTAGAACACCCAGTATTTCGACGACTTAAAGGCGATGGCTGCAAAGACGGCGACAACCAGGAACAGGATCCAAGCCAGTGCCGCGCCATATCCCATCTCGAAGTACTTGAACGCGGTATCGTAGATGTAGAGCGAGAACAGATAGGTGGAGTAGGTCGGGCCGCCGCCGGTAATGACGTATGGACCGGTAAACTCCTGGAATGCCTGCGTGGTTTGCATGATGAAGTTGAAGAAAATAACCGGCGTAATGAGCGGCACGGTGACTTTCATAAACATCTGCCATTTGCTGGCGCCGTCGATCATGGCCGCTTCATATTGCGATTGCGGCACGTTTTGTAGCGCGGCCAGGAAGATGACCATTGCAGACCCGAATTGCCAGACGCGCAGTAACGTCACGGACATTAACGCCAGTGACGGCTCGCCAAGCCAGTTAACCGGATCCAAACCAAACACGCCGATAAAGCTATTCAGCAGACCATCAATAGCAAACAGCGCACGCCACAACACGGCGATTGCCACGGAGCTGCCAAGAATCGATGGAATATAATAGGCAGTACGGAAGAAACCAATTCCGCGCAATTTAAAATTAAGGACGAAAGCAATTCCCAGCGCAAAAATAAGCTTTAATGGAATAGTCAAAAATACATAAGCAAAGGTCACGCCCATTGATTTCCAGAAGAGCGTATCTTCGGTAAACATGTAGCGGTAGTTTTCAATACCATTAAATACAGGCGGACTCATCAAATCATACTCAGTAAAGCTGAGGAAGAAAGATGAAACGAACGGAAAGGCAGTAAAGAGTATCAGCCCAATGATATAGGGTGATATCCAGGCCAGTCCCAGAAGTTTATTTTCATTCATACAGACCCTCTGACAACAAGTATGAAAAAGATAATATTAAGGTGTTAACACAGACCCGTCGGGAGCCTGTACATGAAAAAATATGTCTGGTGTCAGGCATAAGTTTTTCCCTGTTAATGCCGGTGAACGCACGCATAACAGCCCGCTGCATGGCGCGATAAAGTTCATCAATAGTCTTTCTAAAACACCGTTTCATTTTATGTAAATTTATGGCCCGGTCATTTGATAAATCTCAAAAGTGTGATCGGGGTAGAAACAATGTTTCAAATTGTGATCGGCTCGATAATTTTGCTATTACACGAGCCGACATAATTAACTTCTCATTGAAAGATAAGGCTTTTCTTAAAGCATCATCCAAAATGATAAAAACAGCTGTTAAAACGAGTATTTCACACCAACGCGGAAGCGGGTCTGCCTTTCATCCGTGGTTTTGCTGCCCGGGACGTTGCCAATCGCGGTGTAAGGCGACCAGTTTTTGTCGATGTTCCATGTCAATTTAACATCGTGCGTCCACTCGTAATCTTCATTGTCCGACAGAATTACGCCCGCTGAATTTGCTTTCTTATAGTCAAACTCGTAGTCCAGGCTGTAGTCTTTGAGGAACTTCCATGACAGCACGGTAGTCAGGTTGTACCCCGTTTCAGAGGTGTCTTTGCTGCCGCCAATATTGGTGCTCAGGCGCTTGTAGTAAGGGCGATAGCGTAAAGAGGCCCCAATATCTTTGGTGATATTGACCTTGCCGCGCAGGTATGGACGATAGTTGTTAGACGATGAGCTGGAGTCCAGTGAAAACCCAGGTTCGAGCTGGAATGTTGGGTTAAATTTATAGACATAGCTTGCCACCACTTCGGTACCGTTACTGACGGTCTCGTGATACATCTTGTCTTTGTTTTGCGCGCCTTTCCATTTACCTTCCAGCGATAAACCAAAGCCGTTGGCAAAACGGTGTGACATCAGCAATCTGTCTTTATGCGAGTTGCCTCCGGCATCCGTTAATTCGTGGCGATAATCGAAGGTTACTGCCTGAGGGAAGGTGCGATTTAATCGGTGGGGTTCAGTGGAGTCCTTATCTGTATTAGCCTTACCTTAGCTGAGCTGTATGA
>NZ_CBFFRJ010000162.1:0-10662 GCF_965644225.1 Phytobacter sp. V91
TTCGACACCCATATCAAAACCGGTAACTCTCAACCTTTCAAGGTCAAGTGTCAGATCAAGTCGCGACTAATACATATGAAATACGAACCGGCTCGAGCAGCTATAACGGCCACCTTTCTGTATTTTCAAAAGTCCGTCCCGAAAGTCAGATAAGGCTAACCAGTCGCGAAGATATCGATAAGTTTCTCAATCAGCGCTGAATGGGTCTGTTCATAAAGGTCCGCTGTCTGCTTATAGCGGACCTTTTGCCAACAATAATTTTGACGAAAGTGAAGGGCATTTGCTCAGCCCTCCAGCACGATAAATCCCTTTTCAATGTCGTATTTCAGATGCTTTGTTAGCGAGAATTGCGGGTCATTTTCAGCAAATCGTAGCTTGATCATCTGCTGGTACTCGTGAACCGTCATACCATCAAAAATAGATTTATTGATATTGTAACCAGAGCAGTTTTCCCGGCCGTCAACATGCAGGTTGCTGGCACGTCGATGCGATATCCCAATAATTCGAATCTTAAAATTAAGACAATTAAGAAGATCGCTTTCACTTACATTGGTTGAATCAATCCGCATCTCGCCTCCGGTTTTATTCGCCCTGCAGGAATGCAATTATTTGCCAGTAAGGCAGGTGGGGATCTTGTGTAAATGCCACGCTGCCACTATCGCAAAACAACTAATCATTCCACCAGTCATACAGTAGTTTTGCGCCAACACCTACCAGCGCAATCCCGCCGACGGCCAGTGCTACGGGTGGTGCCGCTGCTAATACGCCCACTACGGCTCCTGTTCCGGCTGCTCCCCCGGTAAGTGCCGTTCCGGTTATACTGGCTCCACCACTTAATGCGCTGATGCCGCTGAGTCCTTTGATGGCGCTGGTGGTCGTGGTTGTTGTAGTGCTCAGACTGGCAACAGAGCGTAATAAAGTCGGTGTGTTTGTTGCGGCCCAGGTCTGGTATGTACGGTAGGCAAGGCTCACATTCACAACACTACTGCTCACCGCCTGTACCTGAGCGCTTCGATGTTTACCCGTTACGCACCAGGTGGCAAAATGTTCGCAGTTATTGAATACGAGGTTGTAGTTATTTTCGCCAATCCGGGTTCGTGCACGTTCAACAATTTCCTCAGGGGAAAATAATCTGTCAGAAACGTCGTGTTTTATGACGGTCACAGTTTCTTTTCCCTGAGTAAAATCCTCAAGCGTAGTCTCACAAATGTTTCCTTTAGACAGGCCATCAGCCAGTCCGGAGTAATGCACAACTTTGCCATATCCAACATAAATGCCGTGATGAGTATATCCCGTCCTTGATGAGGACAGATGGTCTCCAGCTGTTATCATTTTCGCGCTCGCTTTATAATGACAGGATCAGAATTTCATCATATTACCGCCTCGCCGGAAGGGTAGCCAGCCACTACAGTCAGTGGTTTTTTTGTGTTTCAACTTTCTGTGTTACCCTTCCGCGATTATCTAATTACCTTCGCCCAGGAGCACCTCATATGACTGAAGGCCCATTAAACGAAAATGAATTGCAGTGGCTGGAAGAGACATTGATGTCTTACGCTCATGACGATGAATCTATTCTTGATGTCGCAGAGCTCGACGGCCTGTTAACCGCCGTATTGTCCGGACCCATTGTGGTTGAGCCGGATCGCTGGCTGGTCGCTATTTGGGGCGGTCAGAAGAACGTTCCTCGCTGGAAGAACGATCGTGAAATGGATCGTTTTATTAATCTCTGCTTCCAGCATATGAATGATATTGCCGAGCGTCTGAGCCAGTATCAGGATCAGTTCGAACCTGTTTTTGGCGAGAATGAAGTGGAAGGCAGACTGTTTACCGTTGTGGAAGAGTGGTGCTTTGGCTATATGCGCGGCGTAGGCCTGACCGACTGGTCAGCATTACCGGAATCGCTGAAAACGGATCTGGATGCTATCGCGCTGCATGGCACCGAAGAGAATTTCACCCGCCTTGATGAGATGGACGAAGAAGCGTTCAGTCGCAGTGTGGATGCGATTCGCCCGGCCGCGTTACGTTTATATGATTACTGGTCCGCCAATCCCCAACAGCCCGTCGTTCAACAACCGGTGGTAAACGGTGTCAAGGTTGGGCGTAACGATCCCTGTCCGTGCGGCAGTGGCAGGAAATTCAAAAGCTGTTGTCTGCATTAATAAAAAGGGGCTCGAATGATGAGCCCCTCTTTTTTTAACCCACTTGCGGTAACAACCCGGCGGCAATGGCAAACTGCACCGCAATAATCCCCACGCCACAGGCAATGATGGCGACAAGAGCCGCTTTCCCGCCCGCAACCCGCCAGGGTGAATCCGGATGCGCCTCCCGGCTTTTCCAGACTAACAAAGCAGGAAGCAGCAAGGCGAGAACCGCCAGGGCCACCGCGGCGTAACCTAATGCCATCACGAAGCCACGCGGATAAAAGAGAGCAAAGGCCAGTGGCGGGAGAAAGGTAATCACGCCTGTTTGCACCCGACCAAAGGCCGTATTACGGCGCTGAAAAAGATCCGCCAGATAATCGAACAGCCCCAGAGCCACGCCAAGGAAAGAAGTCGCCAGCGCAAGGTCAGCAAAGAGGTGTACAGCCAGCTCAACATGGGGTGACGCAACGACTTCCCGCAGCGCCTGCAACAGGCCATTTAACCCGGCATGGTTCGCCAGCAATCCGGCAAAGGTGTTTGACTCAATGCTTCCCAGCGTTGCCAGTTGCCAGAAAATATAGGCAACGAGCGGAATGGCGCTGCCGATAATAAACACCCAGCGCAGTTTACGAATATTGCCATTCATGTAGCTGACAATGCTCGGTACGCTGCCATGAAAGCCAAATGAGGTGAAGAGCACCGGAATGGCAGACAGGGCCAGCCCTTTATCGAGAGGTAAGGTCAGCAAATTGACCTCGTGAATATGTGGCGTCAGCAGTGCCAGCATTATCAGCAGAAAAACAATTTTTGCACTGAACAGAAAGCGGTTGAAGAGATCGACCAGCGATGTACCAATGCAGACCACGCCGCCGGCGACCAGGGTAAACAGCAATACGCCGGAAACCGGTGAGATGGAAACGCCCGTCCAGTCGCTCAGACTGGAAGCAAGCAGCTCGCCCGCACCGGTCATATAGGCCGCCGTCAGGGCATACATTAAAAACATCATGCTAAAACCAGTGATCCACTGACCATAGCGACCCAGGTATCGACGCGCGACGGAACCCAGCCCGGTATCGGCAGGGACGTGTTGATAAACCTCAAGCAGCAGCAGGGCGGTGTAGCACATCACGGCCCACAGCGTTAACAGTAAAACCAGCGTGACGCCAAATCCGACGCCCGCAGCCGCCAGCGGCATCGCCAGCATACCCGCGCCAATAGTGGTGCCAGCCACGATAAAAACACTACCCAGTGTTCTGTTTTCTCTGTATCTGAAACATTGACCAAACAAATATGCGGCGCAGAGTAAGTGAAAAGCTTATTTTCGTCAAACCACGCTTACAGAGCCTGTAACGATAACTTGCGAAAAGACAGGGTTCGACCAGACTGGTCATTTGCCCAGCCGAATCAGGGACTTTGCCCGGTTCATTAGTCCTCCCCTTTTACGAGAGAATCGGGCGTACCTTAAAAAAGAATGACAAAGATTAAAAAGAGGTTGATATGGTCCAGGGGAATCCGTTTTTGGCGAAATGGACGCGGGGAGGCAATTTACTGTGCCACGGGGAATGGATCATCAGCTGGCAGGGTCATCCCCTGGTATTACCGGAATCCCGGCGTGAAAAAGACATGGGAACCTGGGCGATTTACTCGATAATCGATCCCGAAGATGAAACCTTTGCTCAGGGTCTGGAAGAAGATGAGTGGATTATTGAAAACGTTGACTGGCTGACCGATCTCTTCTTTGACCATCAGATCCCGATGGAAAGCGATAATTATCGTCTCTTCTACCAGGCGGTAAACCGGCAGGACTGGCGCTGCACGAGTTGTGCCGGATGCATGTAAACCTGTCGTAGCGCAAAAAAACACCTAATGATGCGTCTATGATGCATCTTATACAGGAGGGGGAAGATATGGCGTCAATTCATGGTCACGAAGTGCTTAACATGATGCTGGAGTCAGCTGAGCAGTATTCAGAGAAAAGTCTGGTGGAGGCGATTAATCAACGTTTCGGCGGCGAAGCGCGTTTTCATACCTGTTCAGCATCTGAAATGACGGCGGCGGAACTGGTGACATTTCTGGCGGCGCGGGGAAAATTTATACCTGCACAGGACGGATTTTCAACGCACGAAAGTAAAATCTGTCAGCACTAAAATAATGCGGTAATGAACATTCATTACCGCATTCTGTATTAATTTGCGGTATCGAGGGTCGACAGCTCTTTATCGATGAAATACAGGCCTTCGCCGCTTTTACCTGCCAGCGTCAGTTTATCAATAACAGATTTAAAGAGTTTCTCTTCTTCATGCTGCTCTGCAACATACCATTGCAGGAAATTGAATGTCGGGTAGTCCTGAGAGGTCATGGCGACATGGGCCAGCTCATTAATTTTCTGCGTAATTAATTGCTCATGTTCGTAAGTCGCGCGGAATAACTCATCCAGAGAGGCGTATTCAGCCACCGGGGTCGGGATGGTATTGATGCGCGGCAGGCTGCCCGTGTCGGTCAGATAATCGAACAGACGCTGCATATGGGTCATCTCTTCCTGCGCATGGCGACGTAAGAATGCAGCCGCGCCTTCAAAGCTGTTAAAGCTGCACCAGGCACTCATTTGTTGATAAAGCAGAGAAGAGAACAGTTCCAGGTTCATCTGCTCATTTAGTTTTTCAATCATTTCAGCTTTTAACATGCGCAGCTCCAAAAATAATAAAGGGGAGAAAGAGGGGTCACTATAATTTGTTATTTAATTATTTGCAAAAGGTAAAATAAAAAATTATTTATTAACAATGAGAATGGGAATAAAACGCATTGCGCTATTATATATACTGTAAATGATAATTATTCTTTATTTTATTAAGAATAATATAGCTTAATAATATGTGCCGACTTGCGAAGACCTGTGAAGCTCTTTTCGCCAGCGTAAATTGCGATGTAAACGGGAGAGCGAGGCGGCTAAAAAAGCGGCCGCCTGTAGTATGACGAGTATCAGCGCCGGCGAATCAACACCGGCATAAAAACTACCAGCTTTGGCCAGTGGCTGGAGTCTGGCTGAAGGCGACCCCGCGACACTGATACTGAATCGTCACATTGGTATTCATACAAATGGATCCGCTGAACACGCTACAGGTCGAAACTGGCTGACCGTAAGCAACTGCAGTGGCGTAACCCATCTGCTGGCACTGTTTGTTGGCGGTGCCCTGGGTGGTGTAGTTATCGTAGCGGGCCGTTTGCATCATGGCTTCGCTATAACTCAAACGCACAATCCCGCTTGTGGTATCAACGCTGCTGACTTGCGGCTCTTTGGTGATGGTGCACCCGGCAAGCAGTAACAACGCAGCGGCAACAACTATTTTGTTCATGAAATCGCTCTGATTTTTATGGGCATTATCTCATCTTACCGCGCTATCAGCGTCGCAATCGGCGGAATAGCCAGTGGAACTGGCCTTTTTATGCGCAACGGTTCTGTTCTCAGTCCGCCAGGCTCTCATAGATCCGGGCAAATTTTTCATGATGCAGGCGAAACAGCGCCACCAGCTGGGGATCAAAATGGCGTCCGGCACCCTCAGCAATCATCTGTGACGCCTGGAGATGACTGTAGCTCGGTTTGTAGATCCGTTTCTGACGCAGGGCATCATAGACATCTGCCAGCGCCAGAATACGTGCTTCCAGGGGAATTTGTTCCCCCCGGAGTCCTTCCGGATAGCCGCTTCCGTCCCATTTTTCGTGATGAAAGTGGATCATATTCTCGGCGATCGGGCCTAACGCCAGTCCCTGAATGATGCGCCAGCCTTTGACGGTATGTTGTTTCATCTCTGCAAACTCTTCCGGCGTCAGTGGCCCTTGCTTGCGAAGGATCCGTTCCGGCACCGCAATTTTTCCAACGTCATACAGGGAGGCGAAATTTTCAATATTCCGCACCGTACGTCGTGGAAGTTGCAGCGCCCTGGCCAGGAAGCCGCAGTATTTCGCCACCCGCTGAATATGGCTGCCGGTCTCATCATCATGCGCCCGGTTCACTTTTTCCAGCGCCTGGACAATATTGCGGTTCACAATGCGATTCTGTTTCATATGCCGCCACATCATCACCAGCAGGCAGAGACTAAAGACCACGGTAATCAGCAGCAGTACGCTGATGATTTTAAGCGTATTGCGGGTTAATTCGGGAAACGCAGGCGCGGGATCGCTGCGTTCCAGTTGGGTACGGTAATCCGACAATCGATGCAGTCTGCTGAGCAGATTGTGCAGCGGGTGTTGTGTATCGACCCAGGGACCAACTCTGAATTCCGGGCGGGTGATCCCGGCCACCTTCAGCACACCGCGAAACAGCTCATTACCGCGTAATGACGTTTCCATGGTGCTTAAATCACCCAGAATATAATCAATCTGGTCATTTTCGAGACCTGCAATCAGCCCGTCGACGTTCGGATAGCTCACCAGCTTAATATCGTTGCCATAGTGCTGCTGCAGATAGAACTGCGAAAAAGAGCCCTGAATGACGCCGATACGCTGGTGGAGGATTTGCTCTTCATCCCATAAGAAGGGCTGTTCGATACGGTTGTAATAGACGTTATTCCAGGCCTGGGTGGGACCAATCATCCCCTCTGTCGGGGAAGGGTCGCGCGCATTGACCACTTCGACCAGCTTTACCGGCCAGTTCTGACGGCGTAGCTCGGCAAAATAGTTATCAACGTAATGTACGTCGACATTAATGTGCAGTAACTCGCGCATATCATTAATCATGTTCACGGCCGAACCATGATGTCCCTGCTGGTCGCTCCAGATAAGCGGGGCGAAGTTTTCATTTTTGGGTAGCCACGGCGTCAGGCGGTTGTTCTGTAACCAGGCCCGCTCCTCATCAGTAACCGTCACCCGGCTCAGGAGATACTGGCGATGACTCTCGTCAAGCCATTGTTGCATCTCTCCGCTGCGCCAGGCGTCGCTAATAAACTGATTGAGTCTGTCCCGCAGCCCGACGAGATCCGGACTAAAGCCGAAGACTGACGCAATGCGTAATGCCGGAAATGGCCGTGAAAGCTGGTAGTAGCGGGTGGTTGTTTCCATTTCGCTGGCATCATTAATATAAAAATCCGCCTGATTATCGCTTAACAACCGGAAGGCCTCCTCACTGCTACTGACCATACTGAGCTGGCGAAATTTGAGGTTCGGATAGCTCTGCTTAACGCGTTCCAGGGTGGCGTCATTCGCCCGAAACAGTACGCGGGAGGTTGAAAAATCTTCTGGTTTGAAAACCCGCTGATTAAGACTGGCTGCGACCACTTCATTATCAAATAAGCGCGTCGACAGAACATGCGTCCGGGCGCGCTCTTCGGTGCGAATAACACCCGCGTAGACGCCGTGGTGATTGCTTTTAAACTGCTGGCTTATTGTTTCGCCATCAATGGGGGTTATGCGTAACTGATAACCAGACTCTTTATTAAACTTCTTCACAAGCTCCGGGTAGAGTCCCTGATATTGTCCCTTATCATCCCGCCAGAACTCAAAACTTTGCGCATCATACAGCCAGACCGGCACGGTGTTTTCAGCGGTTGCCGCATGCACGAAGCCCGCCGCCGCGAAGGCGAAGAGAAAGGAAAACAGGCCGAGGATGTTCAATGCTGCCTGACACGCTAATTTCACCGGTTCTCCCTGGGGGTTTATCACACCAGCGTTAAATGGATCACGCCACTCTCATGGATGGTTACTTCTACGCGGCAGTGCTGTTTGTCGCGGCCAGTGCCAGCAAAAGTGTGAAGGCAATTTGCTTTTTTAAAACATTTTTTCATTAAATTTGAAAATGCGTTTGCCAGGTAGTAAGGTTGACAAACTTTTTCTACCAAACGCATTAATCTGGAGATGAACAATGAAAATTGCACTGATGATGGAAAACAGTCAGGCGGCTAAAAATCCCATCATTCTTAACGAACTTAACGCTGTTGCTGATGAAAAAGGCTTCCCTGTTTTCAACGTCGGGATGAGTGATGAGAAGGATCATCATCTGACCTACATCCATTTAGGTATTATGGCTAGCATTCTGCTGAATGCCAAAGCGGTTGATTTTGTTGTTACGGGCTGTGGAACAGGTCAGGGCGCGTTGATGTCGCTGAACATCCATCCTGGCGTCATTTGCGGCTATTGCATCGATCCGGCGGATGCGTTCCTGTTCGCTCAGATCAACAACGGTAACGCACTCTCTTTACCTTTCGCGAAAGGTTTTGGCTGGGGCGCGGAACTGAATGTGCGCTTTATCTTTGAGAAAGCCTTCACCGGACGTAAAGGCGAAGGTTATCCGCCGGAGCGTAAAGAGCCGCAGGTGCGTAACGCCGGGATCCTCAACCAGGTGAAAGCTGCCGTTGTGAAAGAGAACTACCTTGATACCCTGCGTGCCATCGACCCTGAGCTGGTGAAAACCGCCGTATCCGGGCCGCGCTTCCAGCAGTGTTTCTTCGAGAACTGTCAGGATAAAGCTATCGAAGCCTTTGTTCGTGAAATTCTTGCCTGATGCCAGCGGGCTGGCTCAGGTCAGCCCACTTTTTCCGCAAATGTTAAATCCTCGTTTCTCTCCCTTCCTTTTCCTGCAAATTTTTTTTAATTAATTCAAAAATACTTTAGATTCTTAACCCGCAGATTTGACACGTTTTTTTAACAGATTAGTGGCGTTTGTGATTTTTAAAACGTGATTTCTATCACAAAGGCCTTGCGTTTTGTGATGAGGGTCATATTATGTGCACATCAACCAATAACACCTGCATAACAAATCGCCGGAGCAAACCATGAAATTGCGCAAAATCCTGAAAAGCATTTTTGAAACCTACTGCAAGACCTTCAAAGACGTACCCCCTGGTGCTATGTTCTGATAATAAAAAAACCTGCCAGTGCAGGTTTTTTTATGCCCGGAATTCGGGGCAGGCAGTGAGATAAAAGCGGCAATGATTGCCGCTTTTTTGCTGTCAGAAGAACAGAGATACCAGAGTATAGCTGGCGGCGCAGGCGCAACTGACCCCAATCAGGCCTGGCAAAATAAAGCTGTGGTTGATAATAAATTTGCCGATACGGGTGGTGCCGGAGCGGTCAAATCCAATACAGGCCAGATCGCTGGGGTACGTCGGTAATACGAAGTAACCGTAGGAGGCCGGGAAGAACGCCAGCAGCATTTTGGGTTCAACACCCAGCATCAGCCCCATTGGCGCCACGGCGGTCAGGGCTGCGGCCTGGCTGTTCACCAGTTTGGAGACAAGGAAGAGGACAATAGCGTAAGTCCACGGATGGCTTTTCACCACGCCTTCCAGCGCCATTTTCAGCTCATCAAGGTGCGCCTGGAAAAAGGTATCACTCATCCAGGCGACACCGAAGACCGAGAAGATGGCGACCATGCCAGCCTTAAATACCGCGCCGCTGGAAATTGCCGACGCCTTGACCTTACAGGCAATTAACATGATGGCGCCGGCAATCAGCATCATCATCTGAATAACAAGGTTCATCGACAAAGGGGCCAGCTTGCCTTTTACCTCGAAGGCTGGCCGCAGTTCCGGTAATGCCCCGAGTAACACCACCACCAGGATCCCGGCGAAGAAGATCCAGGTTGACCAGTAGGCTTCTTTGGGGAAGCGTTGGTTCATCAGCGTCTCGCTGGCACCATAGATAAATTCACGTTGTTTCGGATCCTTGAGTTTTTCCTGGAATTCGAGGTCATCGGCAAGATCTTTACCCCGACGCAGGCTCCAGAGCGCGGCGATGGCGACGCCAAATAATGATGCCGGCACGGAAACGGCCAGAATCTCAAGAATGCTCCACGCGTGATCAATAACACCGTGCTGCGACGCAAGGATCGAGACCAGCGAAACAACGGCAACGGAAACAGGTGAGGCGGTGATTGCCATTTGCGAGGCAATTGACGCGACGGCCATAGGACGCTCAGGACGAATATTTTTCTTCAGCGCAATGTCGGCGATGATCGGGAACATGGTGTAAACCACATGCCCGGTACCGCACAGGAACGTCAGCATCCATGTGGTGAAAGGTGCCAGCAACGTAATGTGTTGAGGGTGGCGACGAAGCAAACGTTCGGCAAACTGCATCATCACATTCAGGCCGCCTGCGGTTTGCAGGGTTGCAGCACAACCAATGACCGCAAGTATGGTCAGCATGACATCAACGGGAGGTTTGCCGGGCTCAAGGCCAAATACAAAGCTCAGTATAAAGAGGCCAATACCACTGATTAACCCCAGCCCCATCCCACCGTAACGTGTCCCCAGCAACAAACACAGAATGATAATAATAAATTCAACGGTAATCATGACTCACCTTGTCCTTGATTTTGATAAACCATATAAACCGGATAAATCATTACATTTTGTGATGTCATCCAGTGAGAGCCAGATCGAATTTGGTAAAATTTAATAAAAGCAATAACTTATATACTTTTTGTTAACAATCGATTCATTACTCTGCAAAATAATTAAGTCCGGTAAACCCCCGGCTTTGCCGGGGGACTCCGAAAGGTTTGACCTTTAAGTCAGTCGCGCGAATC
>NZ_CBFFRJ010000163.1:0-10228 GCF_965644225.1 Phytobacter sp. V91
CGGGCATCGTGAAAAATCTATGGCAAAGAAAGCCTTATGTTCTCATAACTGACGATTAAATCGCACCTTCCTTAGCATTCGAAGACGTCATTATTGTTCCTCTGGTATTATTTTAAATGTGAGATAAAAAGATAATAAATACATATAGTTGAATTTATTTTATAAATTTATTTATAAGACGGTTTTTGGCGTGATTATGTGAAGCATGGGGATTTTTTTGCTGATAT
This sequence comes from Phytobacter sp. V91, assembly GCF_965644225.1. Lineage (NCBI taxonomy): Bacteria > Pseudomonadati > Pseudomonadota > Gammaproteobacteria > Enterobacterales > Enterobacteriaceae > Phytobacter > Phytobacter sp. V91. The sequence continues at coordinate 228 of NZ_CBFFRJ010000163.1, forward strand.
GGCAACCTGGTTGCGGGGGCATTGAAGGCGGTTCTGGCAACGTGTTACCGGCAAAACCGCCATCTTCTGACTACTGACTGGTTAAATTCTGGCACTGTGCCGACGCATATTGCGCCGCGCTCAGAGGGACGTTATCCAGCGCTTTTTTAATCGCTGATGAGGTCGCAAACTGGCTTACCGCCTGCTGCTGCATTAACTCAAAGCTCTTTTGAATATTGCTGGTTATCTCATCACAGTCTGCGCCCTGATTGAGGCCTGCAATCACCACATTATCCAGACGCTGGCTCATTTCGGCCCCCATCTGCTCACCGGCTTTTATCGGATTGGTTTGATCTGCTGGCATGGATCCGGTGAGTAACGCGGATTTATACAGGGCTTCGCCGAGGGTCACTTTTGCCGCAGCCACCGCTGCTTCATTGGTGGTGGATGCCTGCGCACCGCTTGCAGCGGTAAGCATAAAAATTGTCGCAATGACGGCCAGTCTCATTTCTGCACTCTTTTTAATGACGAATTTTGCCTGTTAGCTCTCAGGCGGAAACGGCGGCAACTGGCGGAAAGTATTCAATAGTCCTTCTGACCAGGCTTTACGAATGCCCATAAAATAGGCGTCGTTTTCGGTGATGCGGCGCTGTTCACGGGTATCGAAACTGTTGGCGCGGTAAATCATCACGTCCAGGGGCATGCCCACCGATAAATTACTGCGCAGCGTGGAATCAATAGAAATCAGCGCGCAGCACATAGCGTGCTCCAGCGGCGTATCTACCGTCAATACTCTGTCAATAATTGGCTTGCCGTACTTGCTTTCGCCAATCTGGAAGTAGGGGGTGTCATTGGTGGACTCGATGAAATTGCCTTCCGGGTAAATATGGAACAGGCGTGGAGGTTCATTGCCGATCTGGCCGCCAATCAACAGATTACAGCCAAACAGATTGCTGCTGTTCTGCTGCGAGGCGCTGTCTCGATGAATCACCTCCCGCACCGTTTCCCCGACCAGTGCGGCAGCGTCATACAGCGTCTCCACCGTCAGCAGGTTCGGGGTATGCTGGCTTTGGATCCGGGTGGTCAACAGGCTGATAATGCTCTGTGTGGTGGCCAGGTTCCCTGCAGACTGGATAACCAGCACCCGTTCGCCCTCCCGCTGAAACACGTGGAGTTTTTTGAACGTCGCGATGTGATCGACTCCGGCATTGGTGCGGGAGTCGGAGGCGAAGACCAGCCCGTCAGTCAGGCGCATGGCCACACAGTAAGTCATTAAAATACCTTGATTAATTGCAGTTTATTGTTGCTGCTGTTGCTGCACCTGGTGCTGTCGCTCAAACAGGCTTACTTCAGCTTCTGAAAACATCTCTTCGCATCCTCCGCCAAAGCGGCTGCCACGAACCGGGCAGGCGTCGAGATAGTCCATTCCTGTCGCCAGTCGCAAATGCTGATTTAACTGACAGGTGTTGTTGGTGATATCAAAACTGTGCCAGCGGCCGTTGATCCAGGCTTCGGCCCAGGCGTGCATCGCCACATGTTCGGTGTCACGACTATACACATATCCGCTGACGTAGCGAGCGGGTATTTTCAGGCTGCGGCAGCAGGCGAGGAACACATGCGTGTGATCCTGACAGACTCCTTTGCCTTTGGCAAAAGCAACGGTGGCGCTGTCGTGCACATGCGTTGCGCCCGGCGTATAGGGCATCTTCAGGCGCAATTCCGCCATCAACAGCGCAAGGCTGCCGGCCGGATCCTCTTCACGATAGTAACGTCGGGCAAAATCGCGAATTAAATCATCGGCATCGGTCAATGGCGTGGTGCGCAAAAAGACCAGCGGAGAGAGCTGGCCACAGCTATCCTCCGTCTCCTCTTCTGTAGTATCGGCGATCTCCACCACGCCTTGAGCAAGAATCACAATTTCCTGGTGCGGACTGTCCAGCGTCAGCACATGCATCAGGTTGCCGTAGGCATCGGTGGTTGCCACTGCGGATGCCGGTAGCACCAGATTCCACTCTTTAATCTGCTGGCGGGCTGAGGTCTGCGGCGTGAGGCGCAAATACTGGGTGCTGAATTTCACTTGCTCATCGTACTGATAGTGGGTCAGGTGATTAATGGTCAGTTTCATAGCGCCTCCAGATAGGTCTGGCGGATGCTATCGGCCAGCTCATTAATTTTAGTCAGAAAACGGTTTAACCAGGTCTGGACATCCTCATCCAGGATATTGTCGAGCGAGCCAAAACGCAGCTCCACATGCAGCAGATGGGCGAGGCGCAGCGGCACTCGCGCCCGCTCGCTGCCAATCATCTCCAGTTGCGCAACCAGGTCTTCCACGCTGGCGTGCAGGGAGCGGGGGACGTCATTGCGGAACACCAGAAGTTCCGTGACCGTCTCCCGGCTGAAGGGCTGGCGATAAATGCTGTGGTAGGCCTCGCGGGCGCTCACCGCGCGCAGCAGGGTGTCGAGGCGGTAATATTCCCGCACCGGATCCGGATCGTTACTCAGCTGTTGGTCTTTCAGGGCCAGCAGTTGAGCGGTGGCAAACGCCCGTTCAATCAGGGTGCCGATCCGGATAAAGCATTGCGCATCGTTGCGCAGCAGCGTGCCGAACATCGCCCCGCGAAACAGGTGCGCACGCTCTTTTACCCAGTCAAAAAAAGCGTCGATACCGATTTTATCGACCCCGGTCTGGCGCAGATTACGGATGTCAATACGGGTGGTGTTGATGCACTCCCACACTTCGGAAGAGAGGCTGCCACGCACGGCGTGCGCGTTATTCCATGCCATTTCAATACAGCTATAGATACTGCTGGGGTTATTGCTGTCCAGGGCAAAGAAGTTCAGCAGGTTATCCATGCTGAAGCGGGCGTAGCGCTCGCGAAACAACTCGTGGCCGAGGGTCAGATTGAGAGGCAGGGCTAAGTCGTGCTGCTGCTGGTTGTGGCGCGGCATCATCGACAGCTTATAAGTCACGTCGAGTACGCGGGCAAAGCTCTCAGCCCGTTCCAGGTAACGGGCCATCCAGTACAGCTCACTGGCGGTGCGGCTTAACATTATTCGTCCTCCTCCATGACCCAGGTGTCTTTTGTGCCACCCCCTTGCGAGGAGTTGACCACCAGTGAGCCCTCGGTAAGCGCCACGCGGGTCAGACCGCCGGGCACCAGTCTGATCTCTTCCCCGAACAGCGCAAAGGGCCGCAGATCGATATGTCTGGGCGCCAGTCCTTCCTCCACAAAGGTGGGGCAGGTGGAGAGGGCCAGCGTATTCTGCGCGATGTAGTTACCGGGGTTGGCGAGGAGTCGCAGGCGAAACTCTTCAATTTGCGCTTTGCCTGAACGCGGGCCGACCAGCATGCCGTAGCCGCCCGCACCATGAACCTCTTTCACCACCATCTCGTCGAGGTGGGCCAGCACATAATTTAAATCTTCCTGCTTACGGCACTGCCAGGTGGGAATATTGCCGAGGATCGGCTCTTCCGAGAGATAAAAACGGATCATCTCCGGCACGTAAGGGTAGATAGATTTGTCATCTGCCACCCCGGTGCCGATGGCATTCGCCAGCACCACCCCTCCTGCGCGATAAACCGATAACAGCCCGGGTACGCCAAGCATCGAGTCAGAGCGGAAGGCCAGCGGGTCGAGGAAGGCGTCATCCAGACGGCGGTAAATCACATCCACCCGGCAAGGGCCTTCCGTGGTGCGCATAAACACTCCACCTTCTTTGACGAACAGATCCGCGCTTTCTACCAACTCCACCCCCATCTGTTGAGCCAGGAAGCTGTGTTCAAAATAGGCGCTGTTAAAGCGGCCCGGCGTCAGCACCACCACGCAGGGGTCGTCAACGTAAGTGCTTTCACGCAGGGTTTGCAGCAGATAGCTGGGGTAGCGTTCAACCGGGGCAATATGCGAACTGGCAAACAGGTCCGGGTAGAGGCGCATCATCATCTTACGGTTTTCCAGCATATAGGAGACGCCGGAAGGGGTGCGCAGGTTATCCTCCAGCACGTAGTAACGCCCGTCGCTGTCACGCACCATATCAATGCCGGTAATGTGGGCGTAGATATTGTTATGCAGGTTAACGCCCTGCATACAGGGCTGATATTGCTCGTTAGCGAGCACTTGCTCACGTGGGATAATCCCGGCGTTAAGAATGTGCTGCTGATGGTAGATATCGTAAAGGAAAGCGTTAAGGGCTTTGACCCGCTGGCGAATACCCAAATCAAGCGTCCGCCACTCATGGGCCGGGATAATGCGAGGAACACTGTCGAAAGGGATCAGGCGCTCCGTTCCGCCTTCTTCTCCATATACGTTAAAAGTAATGCCTACCCGATGGAATAACAGTTCTGCCTGTTCTTTCTTCTGGCGTATGGCGTGCTGGTCAGTTTTCTGTAGCCAGTGCCACCAGGCGTCGTAGTGCTGACGTTGCGTACCCTCTACGGTGAGCATCTCATCGTAGTAAGGGGCGGTCGGAAGCGTCATTTTTATCATTGTCATCCCCTGCATTCCGTTTGATGAAGATATAGTCAAAATGCAGAAACCATGCCAGCGCAACGGGAGCGCGAATTTCCACGCTCTGTCGCGCCAGGATGCACTGTTTTGAGGAAACAGGGCGCGAAAAACGCACCATGATGATGTTTAAACGCTAAAAAGAAGCAGAGAACGGTGCAAGTGTAGAAGGGGTTGCACCTGCATGGCGTTGTGCATAAATGTGAACGCCGTGACGGGCACGGCGTTGCAAGGGACGGTTATGCGCGGGTGGCGATCAGGATAGAAGAGGCTTTAATCAGGGTAATTACGCGGGCGCCCGCTGCCAGATGTAGCGCTTCGCAGCTTTCGTTAGTGACCACTGCGACTACCTCAAAACCAGCGTCGGTGTTTACATGAATGGTCGCATTAACCGCACCCTCTTTAACCGCGCTGACGGTTCCCGCGAACTGGTTGCGGGCGGAGAATTTAAGGCCGCAATCTTCGGTCGCCAGGGTTACCCATGGCGCTTTGATCAGGGCAATGGCCTCTTTGCCAGGCACAAGACCCAGCGCTTCTTTACTGCTGGAGGTGACGATCGCCACCAGTTTCGCGCCGCCCTCGAGGGTGAGCTCCACTTCATCATTTACTGCACCGTGCGCGGTTGCGCTGACTTTACCGACAAGCTGATTACGTGCTGAAACGGCCATACTGCCTCCAGAGTGATGTTGATAAACCTGTTATCTCAGGTTTGTGTATTGCGAGCAATAACCACTTTCTTATGATGGCTACTGACGCGCCGCCTGTTCGCAGAGGTTAACTCAACAAATACGCGGCAGGGGCTCGGCGTGGGGTAAATCGAGAGTGCGTTTTACTCCGTACAGGCCTGTCAGCCGCACCCCTTTTCGCGTGACGACTTCGCCGATGATGGCGGCATCCCGTCCAGGTTGATGCGCCCGTAGCCGGTCAAGGACGGCATCGGCGGCCTGGCGTTGCACCGCAATCACCAGCTTGCCCTCGTTGGCAAAATTTAGCGCCTCCAGACCCAGCAGCTCGCAGACGCCGCGCACCGCCGGTTTGACCGGCAGGTCGCGTTCGTTAAGTTCGATACCGTAACCGCAGGCCGCCGCAAACTCATGAACCACCGCATTCACGCCGCCGCGGGTGGCGTCACGCAGCGCTTTTACGCCGGGAATATCCCGCAGCGCCTGGATAAGCGAGGTTAACAGCGCGCAATCGCTGCTCAGTTCGCCATCCAGCCCCAGTTGCTCACGCAGATTGAGGATGGTTGCGCCGTGGTCGCCCAGCGTGCCGCTGACCAGCAGTACGTCACCGGCTTCCAGGGTGCTGGCCCCCCAGCGAATGTTGGCAGGGATCGCCCCCAGCCCTGCGGTGTTAATAAACAGCTTATCCGCCGCTCCGCGCTGCACGACTTTCGTATCACCGGTGACGATAGCGATGTTGGCCTGGCGCGCAGTCTCCGCCATGCTATTGACCACCGCGCTGAGGGTCGCCATCGGCAGCCCTTCTTCGAGGATAAAACCGCACGAGAGATAACGCGGTATCGCGCCGCTCACCGCGATGTCATTTGCCGTCCCGCAGATGGCGAGCTTGCCGATATCGCCGCCGGGGAAAAACAGCGGATCGATAACATAGCTGTCGGTGGAGAACGCCAGCCGATCGCCGCCGGCGGTTAAGGTCGCGAGATCGATTCGCGCCTGATCTTCCTGTTCATTGAGCCACGGGTTAGCAAAAGCCTGCATAAACAGTTCACTGATTAACTGCTGCATTGCCTGACCGCCACTGCCGTGCGCCAGTTGGACTTCTTTCATGCTTCGCACTCCTCGGCGCGATATTGATACCAGGCCGCGCAGGCTCCTTCGGAGGAGACCATCAGGGCGCCAAAGGCGCTTTGCGGATTACATAGTTTGCCAAAGAGCGGGCACTGATGCGGTTTGCATTTGCCGGTAAGCACCTCGCCACAACGTGCGCGCGGGTCATCGCAGGCCTGCTGGGGTGCCGGTTTAAAGTGGGCTTCTGCATCAAAGCGCTGGTAGGGGGCGGTTAAACGGACGCCGGAGTCATTAATCATTCCCAGACCACGCCACTCGCTGTCGCCCTGCACCGCAAATACATCGGCAATCGCCTTTTGCGCCAGCCGGTTGCCTTCATCAGGCACGACGCGACGATACTGGTTTTCAACCTGATGGCGGGCACTGATTTTTTGCTCCACCAGCATGATGACGCCCTGGAGCATATCCAGCGGCTCAAACCCGGTCACCACCAGCGGGCGGTGATGTTCTGCGGCGATAAATCCGTAGGCATCGGTGCCGATAACCATACTGACGTGACCCGGCGCCAGAAACGCATCAATCCCGTTATCCGGTTGCTCAAGCAGGCTGCGCAACGTGGGGATCAGCGTGATGTGCTGACAGAAAAAATAGAAGTTTTTCAGATCCAGTTTCAAAGCCTGCTGCAATGTGATGGCCGTGGCGGGCATGGTGGTTTCAAAACCGAGGCCAAAGAAGACCACTTTGCGCTGGGGATTTTGTTGCGCCAGTTTGAGTGCATCCAGCGGCGAGTAGAGGATCCGGATATCCGCGCCCCGGGCTTTGGCCTGTAGCAGAGAGCCGTTTTTTCCCGGCACCCGCAGCGCATCGCCAAAGGTACAAAAGATAACGTCCGGGTGGCTGGCGATTTCCACGCAGGCGTCAATACGCCCCATCGGCAGCACACAGACCGGGCAGCCGGGCCCGTGAATAAACTCAATGTTTTCCGGCAGTAGCTGGTCGAGTCCGAATTTAAAGATGGCGTGGGTATGACCGCCGCAGACTTCCATAATGCGCAGCGGCCGCTTTGCGTTGTAGTTCAGGTGGATGGCGCGCTCTTTCAGGTGGGCGATAAGCTGCATAACCTGTTCGGGCGCGCGGTATTCGTCAACAAAGCGCATTATCGCTCCTCACCAAACAGCAGCGCGCCGACATCTGGCTCGACGTCGTACATATTCTGCAGGGCGGCCAGCGTCTCTCTCGCCTCCTGCTCGTTAATCACGCTCATGGCGAAACCGACGTGAACCAGTACCCACTGCCCAAGGCGTGATTGCCCGGATTCATCAACGCTGCCGACAAGCGTAAGGTCGACGTCACGCTGAATGCCGCAGACATCCACTTTGGCCTGATTGCCATCAATGGTCGTTATCTGCCCTGGAACCCCTATGCACATCGTTGCGTCTCCAGCCAGTCGAGCCATGTATCCATCCCTTCGCCGCTGGTGGCGGAAACTAGGATAATCTCGATAGACGGATTCACTTCTCGCGCCCAGGCAATGCATTTTTCGACGTCAAAATTCAGATACGGCAGCAGGTCAATTTTATTGAGCAGCATCAGCGAGGCAGCGGCGAACATATGCGGATATTTCAGCGGCTTGTCTTCCCCTTCGGTGACGGACAGTACCGCAACTTTATGACGTTCGCCGAGGTCAAAACCCGCCGGGCAGACCAGGTTGCCGACGTTTTCGATAAACAGAATGCCGTTGTCTGCCAGCGGCAGGCGAGGAGCGGCATCGGCAATCATTTGTGCATCCAGATGACAGCCTTTACCGGTATTAACCTGAATGGCGGGGGTGCCGGTGGCGCGAATACGGGCCGCATCGTTAACGGTTTGCTGATCTCCTTCAATGACCGCACAGGGCAGCCGGGTGTTCAGCCGCTGCAGGGTTTCGGTCAACAGGGTCGTTTTACCGGAGCCTGGGCTGGAAACCAGATTCAGCACCAGCTGCTGCTTTGCCGCAAAACGGGCGCGGTTGCGGGCGGCTATCTGGTTATTTTTCTCCAGCACATTGATTTCCACCTCCAGCATTCTGCGCTGGCTCATTCCCGGTGCATGGGTGCCTGCTTCGCCGTGGCCGTAATGTAAATCCCCATCGTCCAGGGGCGTCGGGCTGAAGCTGTCGGTCTTTACACCGGTAATGCTGAGCGCCGGACGTTTAGCGGGGGAAAAGGGGGCGCTGCGAAACGCGGAATGGGGATTACGTTCGTCACCTTCAATATAGCGATTACCGTCCTGACAACCACAGGTTGTACACATTGCTTACTCCTCAATTTCCAGCCGTTGGATCTGCATGCCGACGTCGGCAACACACTGGAGTGTGTCGCTGTTGCACTGCGGGCAGCGGCGTACATGTTGGCTCAGTAATGTCACGTAGCGCTGGCAATTTTCACACCAGCACTCCGCCTGTTGCTCTTCGATGTGCAGTCTACAACCCTCGGCGAGGGTGCCACGGCAAACCAGATCAAAACAAAACGTTAAAGCCGCAGGTTCCACACAGGAAAATGCGCCAACTTTGATCCAGACCGCAGTGACCCGTCGGGCAGTATGTTGTGCCGCCTGCTGTTCAATGATTTCCAGCGCCCGCTGGCACAGCGTAATTTCATGCATTCTGCCTCCTCATCTGTCGGGCGCGTATTGCAACAACTATGCCAGGGTTATTTGCATTAATGCGGTAAGGATCAAGGCGTTAACGTCTTGTTTTCCGGCAAAATGCTCGTCGCTAAAGGTCTCGGGTAGCCCGCTTAAGACGAAAATGACGGTGGCAGCGGCTGCAGTCGTCAAAAATGACCAGGCCATTTTGCCTGGTGGAATACCACCAAAGGTGGGAGGAGAGAAGGTGACTGACGTATTACTTTGCGTGGGTAACAGCATGATGGGGGATGATGGCGCAGGCCCGCTGCTGGCTCAGATGTGTGCGGAGAACCCACCGGGAGACTGGCAGGTTATTGATGGCGGCAGCGCCCCGGAAACCGAAGTGGTCGCTATTCGGGAATTACGCCCAGCCCGGCTGCTTATTGTCGACGCCACGGATATGGAGCTGAATCCAGGGGAAATACGCATTGTCGATCCGGATGACATCGCCGAAATGTTCCTGATGACCACCCATAATATGCCGCTCAACTATCTTATTGATCAGCTGAAAGAGGATGTGGGCGAGGTTATCTTTCTCGGCATCCAGCCGGATATCGTTGGCTTCTGTTACCCGATGACACCGCCTGTCAAAGAGGCGGTGGAAAAGGTCTACGCAAGCCTTGCCGGCTGGCAGGATAAGGGTGGATTCGCTCAGCTTTAAGCAAATGTCCGGCGTCGGCGTACAGCGTCGCCGGACAAATATTTCAGCCCCGCGCTGGCTTATTTATTCGCCAGTTCAATAATTAACTGCCCGTGGGAAACTGTCACTTTAACGGCGGTCCCCGTCGGGAAACCCGCATGATGCAGCCAGTTTCCTGATAAGTTCAGAGACGCATGTTTTGTAAAATGGGTCGCGATGGCGGTTTTCCGATCCTCATGGCGTTTTCTGACATAGCCCACCGTTAAATGGCGTGATTGCCGGGCAATGATAACCTCTGATTTACAACTTTCCCTTTCCATACCGATCTCCTGTCGCCTGATTGCGGATGCACTGCCTGTTTATGTTATTTTTTACTGTATATAATTGGGTCTTCCCCGATTATGGTGGGAAGACTCAGAACGCCATATTCAGCTTCCCGTAGTGGAACATCACTCCCAGTTT
>NZ_CBFFRJ010000164.1:0-9811 GCF_965644225.1 Phytobacter sp. V91
TGCATGTTCCACCGCATAATTTTAAATACGGTCATTGGGCCTATTAAATCAAGAGCGATCATGTTGGGATAGATAAGCATCGATACTTTAGGCGCATCAGGGTCTGATGCCATCATTGCATTTATATGATTTTCCTTGGCTTCCTGTGCGGAGGTTGCAGGCATTGCCGCAAACGCCCCCAGAGCGGCAAGTTCAATAATAAAGGTACGGCGGTTCATACCATCATTCATCTTGTATTCCTTGGGATTTTTATATAACCAATCATCACAATGATGCTGGTTTAAGTGTCTGGAAATTATCATTGATTCGACAGCTCAGTTTCCCCGCTATCTCTGGCAGGGTATCGCTGAAAAATCCGTTTATTGCCGTCCGGAAGGCCTTCGCTGTGGCAAAATAACGGTTGTTTCGGGCATGCTCATTCATCACCTTCCACAACCGCTCTATCGGATTCAGATTCGGGCTGTAGGGGGGCAGGTAGTGGAGTTCAATATTCATCACCACCGCCCAGTCCTGCACCAGCGAGGCCCGGTGATACGGCGCACCATCCAGTATGAGATGTACTCTCTGCCTGACCGGGTAAGTCTGCCGGATGGCGATAAAAAAATCACAAATGGTTCTGGCATTAATCTGCGCATAATCGCCGGTCACTGTCCGTGCGATGTCGTTCAGACAGAGTGCCCCGATAATATTCATCCGTGTGCGGCTGCCGGTTGTCTTAACCGGTTTGCGCTCACCCCGGCGTATCCAGCCACCACTCAGTTTTGTTGACTGCGTGGGATGCACCGCATCCATAAACAGAATGGGTTCTTTATCACCCGCCGTCAGCTTCAGAGCCTCATATTCAGCCATGAACTGCTGCTGTTTCTCTTCGCTGAACTTATGCGGAACGCCTGTCGGCTTTTTCCAGGAAAAACCATGGCGGTGAAGCCACTTGTTTGTACTGGGTAAACAAGGAACCGGAGCCATCGTTAGAGTACCGGACAGGCAGGCTTGCCGACTGGGTCAGAGGATTATTGCTGCGAAAAAATAATTTTGTAGTGACCTGCGCCTTGGCAAACAAGCTGGCCAGAATCGCCTGGGAACTGACGGCCCGGCAACAATCCTTTGAGTATCTGACGACAATTAATCTGGCCGGTTCGCGACAATTATTTTGTCCGGTTTGTAATCTGAGATCACAACCTACTCAATCATGGAGATGTTGTGTCTCTTACCGACAAACAGGTCATTCTCTATATGAAAAATAGCAACAAAGGGGCGACTCAAGAAGTCGCCGCCGCCAGAAGCGTTATCTCTGTTCGTTCTGCCCGTCGGCGGGCTAAAAATCACTGATTCGCTCTGGCCCTGCACCGCTGACTTTCATTATGGCGGCAAAATGTTTTTGAATAAGCTGTAACTTCAGTTGATTAAACTGCGGGTCGTGCCAGTGGTCATTAAATTCAAACGGATCGCTATCTAAGTCGAACAGCTCCCCCTCTTCTGCATCGTGGTACACATTCAGCTTATAGCGGCCATCAAAATACATACTAGCGCGCGAACCGATGCTGCCGGGAAATCCAAGTGCGTCAAAATATTCAGAAAGCACATAAGGCTTATGCTGATGTAGTGCACTGTCGCCCCTGAGCAAAGAATACAGCGATTGTCCTTGGTTATGCGCCGGTAATGCTATCCTCGCGCTTTCCAGCAACGTCGCAGGAATATCAACCAACTCGACTAAGGCATTTGAACGCCTCTGTGGCGCAAAACCCTGCGGCCAGCAGACAATTAGTGGCACATGCACCAGCCCTTCATAAAAGCGACAGCCTTTGTAGAGTAAACCGTGATCACCCAGCATCTCCCCGTGATCGCTCATAAAGATAACCAGCGTATTCTGCCGCTGCCCACTCTCATCAAGCAACGAGGTAAGGCTGCCGACCATATCGTCCACCAGAGCTATCATGGCGAAATAGGCCGCGCGGATTGCCTTCGCGTCCCAGAATTCCGGCGGCGTATCATGGCTGCCTTGCAGGCTTTCCCCCTCTACCGCCACGTTCGGATCGACAGCCTTTTTGGTCTGCTGGTCGACCCGCGTAAAGCGCGCCTGATGGTCTAGATCGCTCTCTGCAAACAGCGGTGGGCGAATGGCATCCGCATCAATACGCTGCAAATAGTCCTGCGGCGGATCAAATGGCGGATGTGGGTCGTAAAGGTTAATGCTGAGGAACCACGGAGACTGCTGATGCCGGGAGATAAATTCTCGCGCCCGCTCTTTCGCCCAGGTGGTCTGGTGAAACTCCGTCGCAACGCCCTGATACATCGCGCCATGCGCGTGGGCGTAAAGCGACTGCGGATCAACTCCCTTTTCTTCCAGCCACGTCTGGTAATCGTGACCTTCCGACCAGTCCGGGTGCGGATGTTGGCTCCAGTAAAACTCATCGTAGCCATCGTCTGGCCGCTGTTCCATGCTCTGCTGGCTGGCGGATAGATGCAGCTTTCCAATCAACCCTGTGCGATATCCCGCCTGTTGAAATGAACGAGGTAACAGATGCAGGTGTTCGGGAAAACCGCGATTGCCGTTGCGCTGTACCTGATGCGCAATCGGGTACATTCCGGTCAGGAACGAGGCACGGCTGGGGGTGCAGATTGGGCTTTGCACATAGGCGCGTTCAAACAGCACTCCGGCGGCGGCAAGGTTATCAATGTGGGGCGTCTTTGCGCCGGGAGTTCCGAGGCAGGATAGCGTATCCCAACGCTGCTGGTCGGTACATATCCATAAAATATTCGGTTGAATCATGGGGTATCCTCTACTGTTTATCGCCCGCACATTGGCGCGGCCGTCGAATCGTGGATTAAACTTCAGAAGAAACGTCCTGGGGCGCTAATCCCATCCGCTCGAAGGCTTCCGGCGGTGCATCGTTTTTCGCCATCAAATCCCCCATTAACTCGCTAAGCTGCTGCTCAACCACCAGATCGTGCAGCGGCGTGAGCTGCCCCGGATCCTCAGCCAGATCGTATAGGCGGGTCTCTTTTTCCAGCAGCGAACCCGGCCCATAGTTGTTGTACATCGGCGAGGTATCGATAACCGGCACTTTCAGCAGCGGAACGCCTTTGGTAAATGTGAAAGGCGCGGCCAGCGTGGTATCCGCCAGCTCTTCGGTGCTGAAACGCGCGGTGATATGCGTTGGCATCAGTGTGTACTGGAAAATCTCCTGCTCGCTCAGGTTTTCCGGGTAGCGGTGGTAGGTATAGCGGCCATCGGTCACGTTGACCGCCCCGCCGAAATAGCCAAAGAGAATGCCCTCCCGCAGCGCCCGATCCTGCGCAACGACCGGCAGCAGCGAGTGCCCTTGCATCTCCGCCGGGCGTTTCGCACCGTAAATATCAAGGAAGGTGGCGGCGAGGTCCGGCGTCTGGGTCAGCGCCTGCCTGCGCTGCCCGGCAAAGTGCGCGTACTGAGGGTGGTGGATAAACAACGGAATATGTGCCACTTCCTCGTACATATTCATGCGGTTTTTCGCCCAAAAGTCATGTTCGCCCAACAGAAAACCGTGGTCGGTGGACAGCACCAGCGCGGTATCTTTCCACAGGTCGTGTTGATCAAAATAGTCCAGCACGTCGCCGAGCAGCGAATCGCACAGCGCAATTAACCGATAGTAATTGGCGCGCAGCTCCTCGCACTCTTCCGGTAATTCATCGACGCGGCCATAGCGCGGCCAGTCAAAAACCGGCCCGGTCCAGTCGGTGTTAATCACATTATAAAAACGCTCCGGGGCGGTAAACGGCTCATGCGGGTCGAAGGTTTCAATTTGCAGGAACCAGTTGTCGGCATGACGGTTGGTATCCAGAAACTCTAGGCCACGGGCAAAACATTGCACAGAGGGGAAGTCTTTCTCTTCACGGATGTACTCCCGGTTGATGATATTGCGCGCTTTTAAATCCTGGCGCCCACTTGAGAACTGCGAGGGATGGTATTTTTCCCGCAGGCGCTCCCAGTGCGGCTGCACCATCGCCTTCCACGGGTCACCCTCCTGGCCGCGAATAAATTCAAACGAGTCATAGCGGTTGTGATAGGTCGCCCCGCCATCTTCGAAATAGTGGTTATGATCGGTGATCAGATGGCTGTAGACCCCCTGCTGATACAACAGCTCGGGGAAAGCGTTATCAAATGGCTCCAGCGGCCCCCAGCTGCGGTGCAAAAAGCTCAGGCGACCGGTCTGCATATCACGTCTGGCGGGCATACAAGGCATGCTGCCGACATAGTGACGATCAAACGCAACCGAGCTTTGCGCCAGACGGTCAAAGTTAGGTGTTGGCACATGCTGGCCGCCGTAAGGCGATAGGGCCAGCCTATTCAATGAATCAAACAGCAGGAAGACGGTACGCATTATTGCTCCTTAGTCAGGGGAATTCTTTCGCCGGTTTCGGCATCAAACAGATGGATGTGGCGCACATCCGGCAACAGGCGGATGCTGTCGCCAGACTCGAGTTCAAGCCGCTGGCGGAAGGTACAGGTCAGGGTTTTGCCGCCCAGACAGGCGTTGACCAGGGTTTCCACGCCGGTGGGCTCGGTAACGTCAACCTCCGCGGGCAGGCCATCAGCAGAATTGAGGACAAAGTGTTCCGGACGGATGGCGTAAATGAGCTCCCTTCCGACAAGATACGCTAGGTTATCCGCCAGCGGCAGAACCAGACCGGAGTCGCTGATAAAACTTTCGCCGTCGTCAGAAATGCGACCGGGTACGCGGTTAATCTCTGGCGAACCAATAAACGAGGCGACAAACAGGTTACGTGGGCGGTCGTACAGATCCAGCGGAGTCGCCACTTGTTCGATGCGCCCCTGATTCATAATGGCAATACGATCGGCGAGTGTCATGGCTTCAATCTGATCGTGTGTCACGTAGATCATCGTCGCATCCAGCTGTTGGTGGAGCTTTTTGATCTCCAGTCGCATATCCACCCGCAGCTTGGCATCGAGGTTCGACAACGGCTCATCGAACAAAAAGATCTCGGGATTTCGCACCATTGCCCGACCAATAGCCACCCGCTGACGCTGACCGCCGGAGAGTTCGCGCGGGTGGCGCGCTAGCAGCGGTGTAAGCTGCAGCGCATCGGCGGTAGCGTTAACCCGCCCGGCAATCTCCTGCTTCGTCACCCCTTTTATTTTGAGCGAAAACCCCATGTTTTCCGCCACGCTCATATGTGGATAGAGTGCGTAGCTTTGAAAGACCATGGCGATATCACGTTCGCTGGCGGGTATCTCATTGATATCGATTCCTTGGAGCAGAATCCGCCCATTGTCGACCTCTTCCAGCCCGGCAATCATCCGCAGCAACGTGGATTTTCCGCAGCCCGAGGGGCCGACGAGGACGATGAATTCCCGCTTTTCGATGTGCAGATCTATATTCTTCAAGACCGTGACAATGCCGTATTTCTTATCGACGTTTTCGATGGCAACCGCACTCATTGGATTTTCCTTTTCTAATGTCATGATTTCACGGCGCCGGACAGTAATCCTTTGACGATAAAACGCTGGCCCACCACGAGCAGCAGCAGTACTGGAATTGACACCAGCAGAGAGGAAGAGGACATTTCCGCATAGCGAATCTGTTCATTCTGCGAAAAGGCGGTGATGTACACGGGCAGGGTTCGCGCCTGCTCCGAACTTAGGATTAGCGCTATCGGGAAGTCATTCCACACAAACAGCAACACCAGAATCGTGCTCGCAGTCATGCCGGATTTGATCAGAGGCACAAAGACAAAGCGAAAACGTTGCCAGTGGCTGCAGCCGTCCACGCAGGCGGCATCCAGTAGTTCTTTGGGGATCTCTCGGGCAAAGGTCACCCCCAGCCACAGCGCCATGGGTAGCCAGGCCGTCACGCTGGCGATGATGATGGCAATCCGCGTGTCGTAGAGACCGAGCTGGCGGAAGATATTGAACCAAGAGCCGACAAAGGTCACCACCGGCAGCAGGTTGAACAGCATGCACCAGCCAAGCAGGATTGCACTCAGCGCGGAAGGTAGATTGCGCACGGTGGTCAGCGCGTATGCGGAAAGAAGCGTCACGGCAACAATAATCGCAGTCGTCGTCAGCGTAATCACCACACTGTTGACGAAATACGGGATGAACATCGAACCGGGATCGAACAGCAGCTCACGTATAGTATCCAGCGTTGGCGTAAACACAAAACGGGCAAGCAGAATGTCGATTTGCTTTTTAAAGGCGGTGCTCAATAACCAGATAAAAGGAAACAGCACCAGTACGGCGTACAACGTAATTGCGGCGGCACGGCCAGCCGTAAACAGCCGGGCGCGCCTGCGCAGTGATAGCAGCATCAGCTTATCCTCCGCTTGCGTAGACTGATCAATACCACCATCAAAAGGGCAATAATGAAGAAGGTGAACAGGGACATCACCGCCCCCAGCCCTTCGCGATCCTCAATAAAGAAAGCGCGATAAATGGAGTAGCTGACCATCTCGGTGGCGGTGCCTGGCCCGCCTTTAGTCAGCAGGTAGATCTCATCAAAGACCTTGAATGAGAAAATGATACGCAGCATCAGGGTTATCAATAACGCGGGCCACATCATGGGTAAAATGACAAGACGCAGACGCTGCCAGCGGCTGCAGCCATCCAGTTGTGCGGCCTCCAGCACCTCGCGGGGCAGCGCTTTCAGACCGGCTAACAGCAGCAGGAAGGAGAATGGTGTCCAGTGCCAGACATCGACCACAATCACAGAAAGAAACGCCAGCGAAGGTGTTCCCAGCCAGTCGGGCGGTACGATATCCAGCTGGCTCAGCACCACATTTAGCGCCCCGGAATCGTTATTAAGGATTAGTCGCCACATCGCTCCGATCACGATGGGAGAAATCACAATCGGCAGCAGCAGTATGGTGGTCAGTAATCGCGGCTCTTTCTTCATATCATTGACTGCAAGCGCCAGCGCAAAACCAATGACCACCTGCAGCGTCACCGCAATAACGGAAAACGCCAGCGTATTGACCAGCCCCGTCCAGTAATAGGGGTTAGCAAGAAAGGCGCGAATATTATCCAGCCCGACAAAACGGGTGACGGCGCGCCCGTCCTGCCAGCTCACGTCCTGAGTGATCAGGCTGACAAGATGGAGCACCGGAGTGACCATCAGCGCAGCAACAATGAAAATCAGCGGTGTGAGCGCCAGCCACGGCCACAGATCTCGGCGCTGACGCCGTGACGGGGAAATGGCGCGGGACACGGAAAGCGGTTGTCCAGACATGGTGATTATCCTTTGCTTGAGGCGTCATCCGGCAGGTCCGGCGGCAGCTGCGTTTGATAACCCGCCTCTGACAGCAACTGATAGACCTGATGCGCGGCGGTGTTGAGCGCCTTTTCTGCCGACTGTTCGCCGCTCAGCGCCTTGTACAATTGGAGTCCCAGTAGTGCGTTAATCTGGGCGGACTCTTTAACCGGACTGATAATCTGCGCCTTGTCGGTGGCTTCTGTTAGCGCGGGCAAGAAGTTGAGCGGATCTTTCGCCACCCCCACCAGGTCGGAACGGACCGGTACGCCGCCGGCTTCATACAGGTACACTTGGTTGGCCTGCTCTTCATACCATTTGAAGAAATCCAGAGCCGCCTGCTTGTTCGCCGCCGGAATATTCTGCGGAATACCTCCAACCCAGTGCCCGGCGGCATAAACGCCCTTTCCGCCGACCGGATGCGGAATAACGGTGACGCCATATTTATCCGTAACTATGGAGCTATCCGGGTTACTCAACGGACCGCGACCTGCCGCCACAATATTCGCCTGTGCGGCTTTTCCGGTGGAGAAAAGCTGAATTAGCTCCCCTTGGGTTAATGCGCCAGGATTGCTGTAACCCGCTTTTGCGATGGCAATATAGTATTTAAGTCCGCGCAGTGTTTCCGGGCTATTCAGAATGATATTAAAGTCACCTTCGCGCGGGTTCTTAAATATCCCACCTCCGACAGAGAGCAGGAAGGGTGAAATATCAAAAACGATATCCTGTGGGCCTCCGCGAATCAGGAAGCCATTCTGACGCGGCGGCTTATGCAGTTTTTTTGTGTTTTCGTTTAATTCTTCCCAGGTTTTCGGCGGGGTCAGCCCGGCTTTCTGGTAAATATCTTTGCGATAATAAAACAGCTGCGGATTCGCGGTCACCGGGAAGGTATAGAGATCGCCGGATTGTTTATTGAAGACCTTGCGCGCATTATTCCAGTAAAGCGCATCACCAAATGTCAGGACTTGTTCTGGCAGGTGATAACTGGCCTCAATGCTTTTAATAGGTGTCAGAAAACCGCCGCCGTAAAACTCACCTAACCAGTTGATATCAATCATCGTGATATCATAGACGCCGTCTTTAGCCCGCACAGAACTGCGAATTTTATCGAGTAATCCGCTGTAGGGCACCGCATCGATGCTGATGTTATTCCCGGTGTCATGATTGTATTTTTCGACCGTTTTTTTGAAACCATCGAGCCACGGCGACTGGTTGATAACGATTTTAACGTTGGCTGCATACGCGGTGGATAAAGCAGGTAGCGCCAGCATGGTTAATATCGCCGCACCGGAAATACGAAAAAAATGGTTTCTTGCCACAGGTTTTTACTCCCCAGGTTATAAGTCCGCGGATTCAAGTTCGAACTGCAACGCCAGGCTGTGTCCCGTAACTATTTTTTGTACAGTTCAGCATTGGTATGGCAGTGCAAAAAATTCTCTTAAGCTATAAAGAACGTCCGGAATAGCTCAATACTCAACCAGAAATCACATTCCGGAAAAGATTCCTACTGAATCTTTTGGTATGCAGGGAGGTTAAGGGACGCAGCCTAAGCCGCCTGCCTTAGCTCTGCAAAAACCACTGAAGGCTGGCGGAAACCCGGACAGTCCATGCAGGGAAAGGAATCAGGGCTGTTTGGTCTGTCTGACCGTTCTGCATCGAGCTTGAAATGTATTGCCCATACGCAACATGTCATCTATCTGTAAATGGCAGGTGTAGCGGTATCTGGTGCAACTATTCAGTAATGCAGATGAAACTAACTTACGGAAATAATCGCTGTCTATAACTTAGATAGCATAACTTATGCACTGTATGAATATGTTGAAAAAAAGAGAGGTTAGTTATCTGTTTTAAATGAATATTTTATATTCACCGACCGTATATTCACACTATTGCAATGCTTAGTGAAATAATTGATTGACGGATTTAAGTTCGAAGTGCAACGCTAAGCGGTAATCCCCCCGAAAAACCGGCGTGTTCATAAGTAGAATTTTCTCGTCATCTGAACCGGGGAGATTTCTATGAAAAAATCACGTTTTACCGACAACCAGATCATGGCCATCCTGAACCAAGCCGAGGCCGGAACGCCGGTGGTTCAACTGTGCCGCGAGTATGGTATGAGCAATGCCAGTTTCTATAAGTGGCGCTCGCGCTTTGGCGGGATGGATGTCTCCATGATGACCCGCCTGAAAGGGCTCTGTCGCATTAACGGCGGCAGAGCCGCTGCCAATGTGCTTACAGATAGCGCTGATCTGCTCCGAGCTCCACTTCCAGCATAACCCTCTCTCAACGTAAAATGCCGTCTCAGGGCTGATAACGCGCTTCGCCGCCCGCCGTCGCCGGTCATCACTCAACCGCTGAGCCTCTTCTGCTGAATAACCGCCAGCAGTCCCGTTGCGCCTGACCTCCCGGGATACAGTGGACTTACTGACGCCAACACGCTTGCTGATCTCCGTGAGGCTAGGCAGTGTCCCTTAATTGCATAACCTATTGTAAAACAATCGGATGCAACCCAGCTTGACCATTGAAAGATAATTCCTCGCCGTTTTGTCGTAACGTGTTGCAAT